>NZ_FR902113.1:35782-36419 GCF_000437815.1 Acidaminococcus sp. CAG:542 | reverse complement strand
CTACTGGGCCGTTGTCAGGAAACACCCTCAGGTGCTGCCGACTTGATTAGTATACTGTATAGTAAGGAAAATGTCAAGGATAATTTAAGGCAATGGGAAATAAACTTCGCATTGCCGTCGCCGGTCATCAGTCAACGGCGGTCAGAAGGGACCCGGGCAGCGGATTCCTTCGATTCAGATAAAACCATAGAGAACGCATCCTCCCATGGACAAACAGCGACGGTATCAGGCTGTTTGCTGAGACTAGGGATACCAATTACATGCAAAAAAAAAGACTGCCCCATTTCTGGAGCAGTCTTTTCATTGCTTTTGGAATTATTTCCGCAGGCCCAGTCTTTCTACAATGCTTCTGTACCGTTCGATGTTTTTCTTCATCAGGTAGTTCAGCAGGCCACGGCGCTGACCAACCATTTTCAGCAGGCCGCGACGGGAATGATGGTCCTTCTTGTTGGCTTTCAGGTGTTCGGTCAGATAGCTGATCCGTTCGGTCAGGATGGCGATCTGTACTTCAGGAGACCCGGTGTCCTGTTCGTTGATGCGGTAGGTTTCGATGAGTTCTTTCTTTCTTGCAGGCGTTAACATTGTTCTTTTCCTCCTTAGTCATAGAAAAGCCCGTGGCTGCAGCTGGCGTCGGAGT
>NZ_FR902113.1:10955-35713 GCF_000437815.1 Acidaminococcus sp. CAG:542 | reverse complement strand
CTTCCAGCACGTTGGCATTATAACATACTTTACAGTTTGGTGCAAGGGAAAAGGAAGGGCCATCAGGACCCTTGCGACAGCAGATACACGCAGTACTGATTCATGCTGACTCCTTCTTCTTTGGCGTGTTCGGCCAGACGGCGGTGCAGGCTTTTGGGGATCCGCAGCTTAAACTGTCCGGAATATCCATTGGCAGATACCGGTTCTGCAATCTCCACTCCGCTTTCCAAGGCTGCGGCCAGCCACTCCTTCTTCGCATCTTCAGCATTTTTGGCAGCCTCTTCCATGGAATCACCGACCGTGATGCATCCCGGCAAATCCGGATAACGGGCCACATATCCCCCCTCATCCGGATCCGGAACGATTTCCAGCCGATAAGGAAGTGCCATATAATATTCAATCGTTTTCATTTCCAGCTTCCTCCTCCACCACCTGTCGGACCATCTCGACATATACTTTTTTGATGGGTTCATGTTTGGGGACAGTAATGGGGTTTTTCCCAGGTTTCCTGAAAGTATAATGGCTGCTTCCGCCTCTGGGTGCACTCATTACGTACCCATAACTCTCCAATATTTTTCTTAGTTCATCAAACCTCATGTCTTTTGATAAAGTGAGTATTTTTTTCAGCAATTTTTCCCATTTAGACATATCGTTCCTGCCTTTAGTATAATTGACACCATATATGGTGTCAATATCTTGTTTCCTGTTGTGTACTGTCCAACGTTTTCCCTGATATTACATAGTATGTATTTTACTATATTTGTAGAATATTTCAACTTTTTATAGTGAAGCTAAAAAAGACGTCAGCCTGTTAGCAGTCAGCAGAGGATCCCTGCTTTCCATACCGAACAAATCTGACGTCTGCCATCTCAAGGCCCTCAGGCCACATTTGACTTTTTCTTATATTCCCTGCCGCACCAGGCTTTCTGCGGTGCATACGGCGGCAATGGCCGGGTCGATTACCGGGACCCCCAGTTTTTCACTAAGGGGCCTGGCCAGTCCCAAAAAGGACAGGCAGCCCAGGATCAGACACTGGACTCCTTGTTCCCTGATCAGCCTTTTTCCCTCTTCCACCAACTGGGCAAAGGCTTCTTCCCGATTGTCCCAGATGGATTTTCCCTGGAAATGGATGGCTCCGATGGCTTTGATCCGTCCAGGACCGATGCCCAAGGTAGGCAGGAACAGTTCTTTTTCCCCGATCCGGGCGGGATCACTGAGGATGACTCCCGACTGCCTGGCCACCAGGGGCGCCTGGAGCACCGAAGCCTGGGCTCCGCCCACCACTGGGATTCGGAGCCGTTCCCGGCAGGCTTCAGCCGCCGGATCAGAAAAGCAGTACAGCACCACAGCGTCACACCCATCCTGTTCCGCCTGTTTGGCCAGTTCCAGGATTTCCGGACCGGCCAGGACCACATCCGCCGCACTGTTGATTTCCACTTTTGTTTGGGTGAGACAGACCATGGACAGTTCCACATCGGGCCCCACAAACTGCTGGAGGATGCTGCAGCGCTGGGCCATGGCCTCTTCCCCCACCCCATAATCCGGATTGATGATACGGATTTTCATAGGCACCTCAGGACAGGATCTTGGACAGGAATTTCTGGGCCCGTTCCGATTTGGGATGAGCGAAGAATTCCGCCGGCGGGGCGCTTTCCACCAGATAGCCCCCATCCATGAAATGGATCATGTCGGATACATCCCGGGCAAAGCCCATTTCGTGGGTCACCAGTACCATGGTAATGCCGCTCTGGGCCAGTTCCCGGATCACGTCCAGCACCTCTTTCACCATTTCCGGATCCAGGGCGGACGTAGGTTCATCCAGGAGCAGCACATCCGGATGCATGGCCATGGCCCGGGCGATGGCCACCCGCTGCTGCTGGCCCCCGGAAAGCCGGCTGGGATATTCTCCTGCCTTGTCAGCCAGCCCAACTTTGGCCAAGAGTTCCCGGCCATCTTTTTCTGCTTCTTCCCGGCTTTTCCCATTGACCACCATGGGGGCATAGGTCACGTTCCGGAGTACGGTCATGTTTTTGAACAGGTTGAAATGCTGGAACACCATCACTTCTTTTTTCCGGATGTCCGCAATCTTTATCCCCGGTGCCAGAATGTCCTGACCTTCGAAGATGATCTTTCCCCCATCAGGTTTTTCCAGCAGGTTCAGACACCGGAGCAGGGTGGATTTTCCACTGCCGGAAGGACCGATGATGGTCACCACCTGTCCCCGCTCCACCTCCAGGCTGATGTCCTTCAGGACTTCCAGACTGCCGAAATGTTTGGCCACATGTTCTACTTGGATAATGTTGTCAGTCACTGATACGCACCTTCTTTTCAAAATAGGCACCGATAAAGGTGAGGATCATGACCAGCACATAATATACGGCAGCCGCTACTATAAAGGCTTCAAAAGCCCGGAACGTCTTGGCCTGGATTAAATCCGCCCAACGAAGGGTATCAGCGACCCCGATGACGGACACCAGGCTGGAATCTTTCAACAGCGCAATGCTCTCATTGATCAGCGCCGGGAAGGTGTTCTTGATGGCCTGGGGTAAAATCACATCCAGGATGAACCGATGCTTGGGCACCCCCAGGGAAAGGGCCGCTTCCCACTGGCCCTTGTCCACCGAAAGGATCCCGCCCCGGAGGGCTTCAGAAATATATGCGGCGGAATTCAGCCCAAAGGACAGCACCCCGGCTTGAAGTGCTGTAATGTTGTATCCCGTAAGCTGGGGCGTGGCAAAATAAATCAACATCAGCTGCACCAGAAGCGGTGTTCCCCGAAAAACTGAAATATAAAACCGTGCCAGAGGGGCAAATACTCTGTTCCGGGAGATGGTAATGAGAGCCAGGATAAAGCCCCCGATAAATCCCAGGAAAGTAGAGAAAAACGTGAATTTCAACGTAACCCACACTGCGCTTTCCAGTAGTGGCAGGTAGGGCATGAGAACAGAAAATTTAAACATAGGATTCGCTTCTCTTTTCAGATTAGATTACTGTTTAGCCACATCCAGTTTGGCTTCCGCCGTTTCATATTGTTTGGCAGCGTCTTCACCCAAGTATTTCACCAGGATTTTGTGGAATTCTCCATTGGATTTCATTTCCTTCAGGATATCGTTGATTTTGCCGATATCCTTGGAATCTTTGGGCAGAGCAATAGCAAAGGTATCATCGTTGACTACCGGCAGATCCAGGATGGCCATTTCCAGTTCAGGATTTTCCTTGACGAATACAGAAGCCTGGGCAGAATCAAAGAGCCCGGCATCGAGACGGCTGTTCTTGATATCCTGGACCACCAGCGGAGTATTGTCCAGTTCTGTCACTTCGATGCCCCCTGCTTCCTTCAGTTCTTTTACATAAGTGGTGCCCATGGAAGCCCCGGCTTTCTTTCCCTTCAGATCAGCCAGAGATTTGTAGCCAGCCCCCTTCTTGAAAATCAGTGCCTTCATGGGGAAATAATAAGGTTTGGAGAAAGAAACCACTTCTTTCCGTTGGGCCGTGGGAGAAATCCCGGAAATGATCATGTCCGCCCGGCCGCTTTGGAGAGTAGGCACCAGGGAAGCAAATTTCATATCCTGGAATTCCACGGTTTTCCCCAGTTTTTTCCCGATATACTGGGCAATTTCGATATCAATGCCGGTATAGTCCTTTGTGCCTTCCTTAACACTTTCAAAAGGCGGAAAAGTGGCATTAATGGCTACCACCAGCTTTTTGCCGTCTCCCCCAGTTTTTCCTGCCTCTTTCTTGGCATCATTTCCCCCGCATCCGGCAAGAGCCAGCAGGCAAAAGGCTCCCGCCAGTACACAGGCAATCTTTTTGGTCAGTCTGTTGGTCATCATCATTCATACTTCCTTTCTTTTAAAAACTCTCTCCCTTGGCATATTCCGGAAATCCGTTCTGGGAAAGATAGTATCGTGCCACCTGTTCATCGGTAGCAATCCAGGCCCCATGATCTTTGGCATACCGGATAAATTCCCGCAGCGCACGGACATACTGGGGATGGCCAATGAACTGAGGATGCATGACAAAATTCATCATCCGTCCTTCTTCCGCCAGTCCGTCCAGTTCATCCATCCAGATTCCCACCATTTCCCGTCCGCTTCGCAGGAAATAATGTTCCGGATGCTGAAGGGTATACATGTCATAGGAGGTATCATCCACAATGCCATCTTTTGGCAGTTCCACAATGGGAATGGTCTTTCCGTTCAGTTTGTGAAGAAAAGGCCCGTCATTGTCCCGCCAGTTGGAGGAATAGATATACCCCCGGTCCAGCCACAGCTGCAGGTGGAAGTCATATACGTATCCATCCGGGCTCCGGTTCCCCATAGGCCGTCTGCCGGTAATTTCCCTCAGGATGTTTTCCGCTTTTTCCATCAGGGCATTTTCTTTTTCGTAAGTGTCACAAACTTCATGAAGGTACCCATGATAGGAAACTTCATGCCCCAGTTCTGCAATAGTACGGATTACATCAGGATGATGCTCGGCAGTCCAGGCCGGAGTGAAGAAAGTGGCCTTCACTCCTTCACTTTCCAGCAGCCGGAGGATCCGGGGAATCCCCTGCTTGACGGAATAGCGTCCCCGGGACAAATGAACCGGGTGATGCACATTGACAGGATTCCGGGTCAGCCAGAGGGTTTCCGCATCAATATCAAAGGAAAGGCACAGGGCCAGCCGTTTTCCATGAGGCCATTTCATTGGCAGGCACCTTCTTTCTGTTCATAAAAATCCCTTACATATTGGGCCACTTCCTGACAGGAAGCAATCCAGGCTCCGTTTTGCTCCATGTACAGGACCAGCTGTTCCAGCATCCGGATCCGTCCGCTCCGGCCAATCAGCTGGGGATGGAGTTTCAGGACCATCACTTTGTCTCCCTCGCTGGCCAGTTCATCAAAATAATCTTTCCAAATCCCGTAAACATAATCATTGGGATAAGTGCAGGTAATGGTGGCCTCATCTGCATAGGAGAAGTAATAATAAGAAAAGTCGTCAATTCCCGGTTCTGTAGGCAGTTCGATGACCGGAGTCCGGGGGCCGCATTCCTGAGGAATGTAAGGCCAGTCGCAGTCCTTTAATGTGGAATCGTAAAGATATCCTCTTTCCTGAAGAAGTGCCATGCTGCATTCCTGAAGCACATCCAAAGGCCCCCGGTGTCCTGCCGGTTTGTGACCGCACAGCTTTTCGATCAGGGCTTCACTTTTTTCCATATTGGACCGTTCTTCATCAGCAGACAGACCAAGGGTGCTCTCATGCTCATACCCATGGTATCCGATTTCCAACCCTCTGTCGGCAATTTTCTTCACCGCATCCGGATATTCTTCGATGATCTTCCCGGGAATGAAGAACGTGGCAGGCAGATGCTGCCGGTCCAGCAGAGCCAGGCACCGGTCCAGGCCTTCGTGAGGGCCGTACTGGCCCCGGGAAAAGTCAGAGAATCCGATGGTTTTCTTCCCGATGACGGAATGACGCAACAGTTCCGCGTCAAAATCAAAAGTCAGCATGACGGCGATCCGCTTGCCTCCCGGCCACTGGATCCCATCCCCGTTTTTCAAAGCAATCAATAATTTCACCTTCCGTGCCATAGTATAGGATTCTGATTGGAATAAAGGTTATTATAGCACATATAAGATAACGTTGTGCATATTTTTTCACTGATTATGAATACATATAATTTCATGTATCATTTGTTACAAAAAAAAAGAAGCTGCCTGCTTGTTACGCAGACAGCTTCCTGATTTCTCTCTTACAGAGCAGCCTTGGCAGTTTCCACCAGTTTGGCGAAAGCAGCGGCATCGTTTACAGCCATGTCGGCCAGGACTTTCCGGTCCAGCACAACGCCGGCTTTGGTCAGGCCGCAGATGAAACGGCTGTAGCTCAGGCCGTTGGCCCGGGTAGCAGCGTTGATCCGGGCGATCCACAGCTGACGGAATTCGCGTTTCTTGGCTCTTCTGTCACGACGGGCATACATCAGGCCCTTCATGACGGTTTCATTGGCTTTTTTGAACAGCTTGCTCTTGGAACCTCTGTAGCCTTTGGCCAGCTTCAGGATATGTTTATGACGTCTATGGGCAGTTACGCCGACTTTAATTCTTGCCATTGTTTATTTCCTCCTTGGAATCTCTGAAATCTCTCAAACAGTGAAATTATGCGTACGGCAGCATCTTGGCTACACGTTCGTGGTCGGTCTTGTGGACCAGACCCGCTTTACGCAGGTTTCTCTTACGGGTAGGAGATTTGTGTTCCAGGATGTGGCTCCGGAAAGCTTTACCACGTTTGAATTCACCGGTAGCGGTGGCTTTGAAGCGTTTAGCAGCAGATCTGCGGGTTTTCATTTTCGGCATGATTGGACATCCTCCTTGTTATTTGGCACTTTTGGGAGCAACGATCATGATCATGTTGCGTCCTTCCAGCTTCGGCTTTCTTTCCACAGTGGCAATCTCCTGCAGTTGGTCAGCCATTCTATTCAGTAATTGTTCACCCAGTTCCGGATGGGTCATTTCCCGGCCCCGGAACATGATGGTAACTTTTACCTTGTCACCGCCCTGTAAGAAGCGGATGGCATTCTTGGTCTTTACTTCGAAATCGTGGTCTTCGATGCGGATCCGGAGTTTGACTTCCTTCACATCGATGATTCTCTGGCGCTTCCGGGCCTCTTTTTCTCTCTTCTGCTGTTCATAGAGATACTTGCCGTAATCCATGATCCGGCAGACCGGGGGTTTGGCCTTGGGAGCGATTTCCACCAGGTCCAGATGCTTTTCTTCGGCCAGGTGCAGGGCATCATGGAGAGACATGATTCCAAACTGTTCCCCGTCCGCAGAATTTACACGAACTTCTCTTGCGCGGATGGCTTCATTGATCCGCAGTTCATCTTTTGCTATGACGTTCACCTCCAATAGGTTAGACAGACAATAAAATAAAAACGGGCGAACCAAAGTCCACCCGTTGCAAATCCGTATCACTGACCCTGTCGAGCGTTGCCGCAAGGTGAGAAGCAGGTGGCCTCTACTTTGGTTACTTGATTATTATACCACAGGGATATTATTTTGCAAGCTTTTTTACATCATCTGCCGGAATTTCTCAATGGGCAGCAGCCGGTAGAGCACCATGCAGATCACCAGATCCGGCAGCAGATAGGAACCGTTGGCCACCAGGGAATAGACTGCCGGGGACATGGTGGCCGGCGCATAGCTGGCAAAGAACACCACCCCGGAAAGGAAATGGAACAGATACCGGACGGCCACCCCCACGGCCATGCCCAGATAGGGCCGCTGAGGGAAGAATCCGCACAGCCCCAGGGCCATGAAAGGCAGGGGATAATCCAGGAGCACCTGGACCGGATGGAGGATGTAGGGGTTCAGCAGCAGGTTCAGCAGCCCGTACACGAACCCGGCCATGATCCCCACCCGGGGGCCGTACACAAAGGCTATGAGCATCATGGGCAGCATACCTCCCAGGGTAATGGTGCCTCCGTAGGGCATCCGGTAAAGGGGCAGCAGGCTCAGCACCAGGGTCAGGGCCAGGAGCAGGCCGCAGACAGTGGCCTGGTGAGTGGTGATCTTCATTGGCCGTCCCTCTCTTCTCTTGCCTGGCGCATCAGGGCGATTTCCGCCTGGTAGCCGGCCAGTTCATTGGGGGTCTCCAGGATAAAGGGCAGGTCCCGGAGGGCCGGATGATTCACCACGTTTTTCAGGGTTTCCAGTCCGATGCATCCCAGGCCCAGCTTTTCGTGCCGGTCCTTGTGGGCTCCCAGGGGATTTTTGCTGTCGTTGAGATGGATGGCTTTCAGCCGGTCCAGCCCAAGGGTCCGGTCGAATTCTTCCAGTACTCCGTCCAGATTAGAAGCGATGTCATACCCTCCGTCCCACACATGGCAGGTATCCAGGCACACCCCCACTTTTTCCGGATGGTCCAGCCGGTCGATGATGGCCCGGAGTTCTCCGAAGGTCCGGCCCACTTCCGTCCCCTTCCCGGCCATGGTTTCCAGGAGCAGGGTGGTGGAAAGATCCGGATCCAGCACGGCGTTCAGGCACTGGGCAATGAGAGCGATGCCTGTTTCCGACCCCTGTCCCAGGTGGTTTCCCGGGTGCATGTTGTAATAGTTCCCGGGCACCGCCTCCAGCTTTCTCAAATCATCGGCGATGGTTTCCCGGGCAAAAGTCCGCACATCCTCCTTGGAAGAAGCCGGATTCAGGGTATAGGGAGCGTGGGCCACCAGAGGAATGGCCTGGTTGGGCTCCCAGAGGGCCTGGAATTTTTCCACATCTTTGGGATCGATTTCCTTGGCTTTGCTGCCCCGGGGATTCCGGGTAAAAAAGGCAAAGGTATCCGCTCCGATGGAAAGGGCCGTCTTCCCCATGGCGGCGAAGCCTTTGCTGGAGGACAAATGGCATCCAATATGAAGCATCCTGTATGTACTTCCTTTCGTTTATTTCACGTGGCTTGCAAAATCAAAGGGCAGTTCGATGATGTACCGCATGCCCCGGCCTTCCGCATTGTCCGCCCGGATCTGGCCTCCCATCAGGGTCACCAGACGCTGGGTCACCACCAGGCCCAGGCCTCCGTGGACTTTGGCGCTGCCCACCTGCCGGGTCAGTTCAAAAGGCAGGAAGGCTTTCTCCACCATTTCCTGGGGCACCTTCATGCCGGCGCAGAGCACGGTGAATTCCATGGCAACTTTTTTGTTCTTCACCAGTTTCTGCCGTACGGCGCAAAGGACTTTCTGTCCCCGGTCCGTAAACAGCAGAGCATGGGTGAGCAGGTTCAGCAGTACCTGTTCCAGCCGTTTTTCGTCCCCGATCAGGTTGGGATACAAGAGAGGTTCCACGGTGCAGTCGTAAGTGATGCCCCGTTTCTCCCCTTCTTTCTGGAACAGCTGGTTCAGTTTGGTCAATGTTTCATCCACATTGAATTCCTCGCTGCGGATTTCCAGGGTGCCGTTTTCGATGTCGGACAGTTCCTTTACGTCTTCGATCATGGTCATGAGATACCGGGCTTCCTGCTGGCTTTCGTCCAGATAATCCTTCCGCCGTCCCGGATCCATTTCCTCCCGGGTGAGGCTGAGATTCCCCATAATGTCCCGGAGAGCTTCCCGGGTATCCTGGCTGAACCGGTTGAGGAATTCCGTTTTGGCCTGGGCGGCCTTCCGGGCTTCGTTCATGTCCAGGCTCAGCTGGGCCCGTTTTTCCATTTCTGCAGACCGGCTGTCATCCACATCCCGCTTCAGCAGCAGGCAGCTGCGGCTGTGGATTTTGTCATTCTTGACTCCCTGGAACAGGAAGGCCTTCCAATGGAAAGTACCGTCGGCGCCTTTTTCCCGGGCAATGAATTCCACCGGAGAGCAGGTCTTCATGGCCTTTTCGATGGCCCCTTTGATATAGTCTTCGTTGTATTTCAGGCCGTCGCTGGGATGGAGGGGTCCGATCAGGTCCCCGATTCCCTCAATGTCCCGCTGGTCGATTTTCAGGTCTCCGTCCACGAAATGATACCGGTAGGCCTTCTGCTTCTTCCAGTCCACATCTTCCAGACTGTCATAGGTATCACAGAGATGGGCGATCATCCGGCCGATCCGGTAGCGGATCTTCCGTTCCCGGCGCACCTGGTGGGTGCGGAACCGGTAGGCGATCAGCAGCAGGACCAGAAGGCCCAGCAGGACTTCCGCCCCGGTTTTCAGCATGGGTGCGGTGGGAAGAGTTCCCGCGGCACCGGTGAGGAAATTTTTCCAAACGGCGATCTGACTGGTCAGGGTATTGATGATTTCCATAATCCACGCTCCTTGCCCTTACTGTTGGAGCTGCTGACGGAGATAGGCTTCCGCCGCCTGCAGCTGGTTGCTTCCTTCTTCATCGGCGGCTTCCACCACCTGGTCCGGCTCGATGCCCACCTTGTCGATGCTCCGGCCGCTGGGGGTATAATACCGGGCCACGGTCAGCTTCACGGCGGTTTTGTTGCTCAGGAGGAAAATATTCTGGACCACACCCTTGCCATAGGTCTTCACCCCGAAGATCTTCCCGGATCCGGTATCCTGGATGGCGCCGGAGACGATTTCCGCCGCACTGGCGGTGCCATGGTTCACCAATACCGCCAGGGGGAAGTCCACTTTTTCCAGTGAAGAGGATTCGGTCTGGGTGTTCCCGTCCTTGTCTGTGACGGACACAATGGGACCTTTGGGCACCAGGTACCGGGCCACTTCCACACCGCTTTCCAGAAGGCCTCCCGGGTTGTCCCGAAGATCCAGTACCAGGGCCTTCATCCCCTTGTCCCGGAGATCCTGGAGGCTGGCACCGAAGTCTTTGCCTGTATCCTCGTTGAAATTGGTCACCCGGATATACCCGATGCCGTTTTCATCCATCCGGCTGTACACGCTTTTCAGCTTGATGTCGCTGCGGGTAACGGTTACATCCCGGGGTTCCTCCTCTCCCCGTTTCAGGGTCAGGGTCACCTGGGATCCGTCCTGACCCCGGATCTTTTTCACCACCTGGTTCAGAGTCTGGCCGGACAGGTCTTCTCCGTCGATTTTCAGCAGGATGTCCCCGGCTTTGATGCCGGCCTTGTAGGCAGGGGTGTCCTCAATGGGAGCCACCACCACGAACTGGCTGTCCTTTTTCTGGCCCATGACCATGCCCACCCCGCCGAAATGGCCTTCGGTCATGGTGGACAGGGCCTGGAAGTCCTGGTTGTCCAGGTAGGTGGAATAGGGATCGTTCAGGACCCCCACCATGCCTTTGAGCGCCCCGTCATAAATGGCTTTCCGATCGGTTTCCCCTACATAATGTTCCTGGATCAGGTGCATGGTCCGGACGATCTGGAAAAGGGCTCCCGGGTCTCCGATCCAGTTTTTCATCAGATAATAGGTCCCGCCGCTGAACACACCCAGGGACAGGAAGAATACCCCCAGCATCTGGGGGGCTGTATAGCGTTTTTTGAACATAGTTTGCCTCTGTGGGATGCTGCCCGGCAGCATCCCTGTCACTGGTCACTGGTCAATTGTCACTGGCCGCTGGAAGGCAAACGCCGGGCATTTGCCACCGAATGCAGAAATTTTCTCTGCTCTTTACTCTTTTCTCTGCACTCTGCACTCTGCACTCTTTACTCTGCACTCCTGCTTACGGCAGATACTGCAGGGGGCTGACCACTTCTCCGTGGATACGGACTTCGAAATGACAGTGGGGTCCGGTAGAATTGCCGGTGCTGCCGGCCAGGGCGATGGTCTGCCCTTTGCTCACCTGTTCCCCTTCTCCCACGGTAATGGAAGAATTGTGGCCGTACAGGGTCACCATGCCCCCGCCGTGGTCGATCATCACCGCATTGCCGTAGCCGCCCATCCAGCCGGCGTACACCACGGTGCCGCTGTCCGCGGCATGGACCGGATCCCCGTAATCGGCGCCGATATCCAGCCCTGCATGGAAGATCTGGGTCCCCCAGATGGGATGGACCCTCCAGCCGAAGGGAGAGGTGATCTCCCCGTTCACCGGCCAGGCCAGCTGGCCGGTGCCCCCTGCCTGGGGCATCATCCGGCCTTCCTGTTCCATCCGCTGGATCATGGCGGTGATTTCCTGGCTGTTCCGCTGGAGTTCTTCATATTCCGCATCCAGCTGGGCTTTTTCCGCCAGAGCCTGTTCATACAGTTTCTGCCGTTCCACCGTCTTCTGGGCCACGATCTGCTGTTCCTTCTGGCCTTCCGCATGGGCAGCTGCCAGCTGGCTCTTGATGTCGTCCAGTTCCGCCTTTTTCGCCAGCAGTTCCTCCCGCTGGGTCTCCAGCCGGTCGATCAGGTTGAAATCCCGGCGGACCACCCGCTGGAGCAGGTACATCCGGGAAGAGAAATCCCGAAAATCCGCCGCTCCCAGCAGCACATCCAGATAGTTCACCTGGCCGTTTTCGTAAATGTCCCGGAGCCGTTTTTTGTACACCGCCCGGCTTTTGTCATATTCCTTCTGTTTGGCTGCCAGAGCCGCCTCGTTCTGACGGATCTTGATTTCCAGAGCCTGCTGCCGGGCCTCGATGGCCGCCAGCTTCCGCTTGGCTTCCGCCAGTTCTTCCTGGGTCAGGATCAGCTGCTCCATGGCATTGCCGATTTCTTTTTTCTTTTCTTCCAGCTGGGCGTCCTTTTCCCCCAGCTGCTGCTGGATCTCGTCCAGCTGAGCCCGCTTCTCCTCAATGGTTTCCGCCCAGGAAACGGAAGCGGACAGCTGGGTCCCCAGCAAAAGGAGGGCGGCAGCAAGGGCTGCTTGTTTCTTCATCCCCACCGCCTCCTACACATCCAGGAACTTCCGCAGGGAGATGCTGCTGCCCAGAGCCCCGATCAGGGTCCCCACACAGACCAGTCCCCCGCAGAGCCAGCCCATGGTGGGCCAGCTGGGCAGCATGGGGAAGAAGGCCAGTGTCCCGTAGATCTTGGCCTGGATGGCATTGTACCCTTTGTACAGAGCCGCCGAAGCGATCACCGCCCCCACAAAGCCCATGATCATTCCCTCCAGCAGAAAGGGCCAGCGAATGAACCAGTCAGTGGCCCCCACATATTTCATGATGTTCACTTCCCGGCGCCGGGCAAACACGGTGATCCGGATGGTGTTGGAGATAATGAACAGGGTGGCAATGGCCAGAAGCACGATCAGCAGCACCCCGCCGATCCGGAGCACCCGGGTCAGCTGGAACAGATGTTCCACCACTTCCTGGCCGAACTTGGCGGTTTCCACCCCGGGCATCTGCTGGAACTGGGGCACCAGCTGGGGAATCCGTTCCGGATTGTCCACCTGGATCTCAAAGGAGGCCGGGAAGGGATTGTCCTCTCCCAGGGCCGCCAGCAGCTTCTGCTGTTCTCCCAGACGGCTCTTGAAATCCGCCAGGGCCTGCTCCTTGGTCCGGGGCGTCACCTTCACGATCCCGGGGGTGCTCCGGAGCACTTTTTCCATCTGCTTCAGCTGGTCGGCGGAAGCGCTGTCTTCCATATAGATGGTGACCTGGACCTGGTTCTCCAGATGTCTGGCCAGGTTGTTCACATTGAGCACCATGGTGAGGAACATCCCCAGCACCAGGATGGACAGGGCCACGGTGCTGATGGAGGCGATGCTCATCAGGGAATTCCGCTTCAGAGAGGTAAAGGTCTCCTTGATGTAATACCATTTTGTACTAAACTTCATACCCGTAAACTCCTTTGCGGTCATCCCGGACCAGCCGCCCGTTTTCCAGGGCGATGACCCGTTTCTGCATATAATCCACCATGGTCTTGTCGTGGGTGGCCATCAGGATGGTGGTGCCCCGGCTGTTGATCTGGGTGAAGATTTCCATGATTTCCTTGCTGGTTTCCGGGTCCAGGTTGCCAGTGGGTTCATCAGCGATCACCAGGAGAGGGTCGTTGACAATGGCCCGGGCAATGGCCACCCGCTGCTGTTCGCCCCCGCTCATCTCTCCCGGATAGTTGTCCCCCCGGCCCTTCAGGCCCACCAGTTCCAGCACTTCATTGACCCGCTGCCGGATCTTGTGGCTGGGGGCCTCGATCACCTGCATGGCAAAGGCCACGTTTTCATAGGCGGTCCGGTCGTTGAGCAGCCGGAAGTCCTGGAAGACGATGCCCAGCTGCCGCCGGAGATAGGGAATGTCCCCCCGCTTCAGTTTCATCACATCCACTCCGTCCACCAGGATCTGCCCGGAAGTGGGTTCGATTTCCCGGGAGATCAGCCGGATGAAGGTAGATTTGCCGGCCCCGCTGGGGCCCACCAGGAACACGAACTCTCCCGGTCTGATATGTACGTTGATATCCTCCAGGGCTACCGCCCCGCCAGGATAAACCTTGCCTGCATGACGCATTTCCAGCATGGGATTCCTCCTGTATTTTCATAGGTTGGAAAATCCGGTCCAAAAAAGGCCCGTGGACATCTGTCACCGGGCCAAAAGGGCCAGGGCCCTTCCAATATTGGCTCTGGCTTCTTCCCGGAGGGCACGGATCTGTTCCCGTCCCTGCCGGCCGTCAGAGTTCCAGAGTTTTTCGGCCATAGCCGTCAGTTCTTCCGCCGTCACCTGGCCGATGGTATCCACTACCGTCCCCTTCATGCCATCCACGAACCGGTCCACCTTGGGGTCATAGGAAATGGCCATAAAGGGAACGTCGTTGATGGCGGCAAACACCAGGGCGTGGAGCCGCATGCCGATCAGCAGATGGAGACAGCTGATCAGGTCCTGGTATCCCTGGGTGGAACATTTCTGGTCCAGGATGAACACATCCCGGCGGTTTTCCATAGCCTCCGCCACCTGATTGGACAGTTCCCCGTCCGCCGGGAACTGGAGGGGCACAAAGACAATCTGGGCCTGGAAGCGCTTTTTCAGTTCATCCGCCGCCCGGGCAAATTCCCGTACGAACCGTTTTTCTCCCTTCCAGTGCCGGAGGGCAAAGCCCACCAGAGGCCGGGAAGGATCCACCCCCAGTTTTTCCAGGAGCCGGAGGCCCTCCTGTTTCCGGCCTTCCGGAAGGGAGAACACCGCATCGCTGGTCACATGGATGGCGGCAGGATCAAAGCCCATGGATTTCAGATCATCCAGGGACCCGTCGTCCCGGACGGTGATCAGATCCGCCTGCCGGCACACCAGCCGGGTAAGACGGCGGCTGAACCAGCCCCGGATGGGGCCGATGCCCTGGGCAAACAGCATGATTTTCTTCCCCATGACCGCCGCCAGGGCAATCAGGGAAAGATAATAGTAGAGGCTCAGCCGGCTGGTCACGTTCTGGAGCAGGCTGCCGCCTCCGGAAAGGAGCAGATCCGTCCCGGCCATGGCCCGGCAGATTCCAGGCAGGTCGAACCGATGGACCGCCTTCACCGGATGGAGCCGGGCGGTGACTTCCGGATTCCCGGAGATCACCGTCAGCTCCACCTGGGGATCCTGCTGTTTCAGGCTGGTTACAATGGCCGTGAGCATGGCCTCGTCTCCGGCATTGGAAAACCCGTAATAGCCGGAAATCAGGATCTTACCCAAAGGGATTCCTCCTCTTTGCACAGAACGCTGCCACATGGGGATACGCCAGGGCGAAGATGGCAAGGGCAATAAGCCCGGCCACCAGCCCCACTCCGTATCCGTCCAGGGCCCGTACATAACTCATGAGAATGGGCGAACGCATGTGGGCAAAGGTCTGGACGGCACTGCCCTGGCCGATGGCGGCCCCGGTGACGCACAGTCCGTAGAACCAGGTGGGCAGCTTTTTCCAGGCAGCCCAGGCGGCCAGGAAAAAGGCCGGATGGCCGATCATGAATTCCTTTTCCCGGGGCCGGGCCCACATGGTCTCTTCCAGGAAGAACCGGAGCTTCTGCTCAATGGCAGGCACCGGCACCCCGGCCGTATGGCCGCTGCGGCCGATGAACACCCAGGCCACAAAGGCGAAGATGCCCAGGATGCACAGGGCCTTCAGGTTCAGAGGCTGGTTCAGGAAGCCCAGCACCCGGCGGAAAGGCTTCCGCCAGTCTTCTCCCTGCTGCCACAGACCATGGGTCCGGAGGAACAGCAGGCAGGTCAGGACCACCGGCAGCATGAAGGTGGCCTTTACCCCCCGGTAAATATCCATTTCCAGCAGGAACCGGGTATCGCTGAGTATGCCTCCTACCATGGATGCCCCGATCAGGGACAGGACGATGGTTTCAAACAGATGGACACAAGTCCGGAGAGCCAAAGCCCCCAGGCTGCCCCGGGATCCGTTTTTCCGCCAGATCCCCATCATCCGGTGCATGCTCAGCACCGGGAAGATCACCGCAGCCCCAAAGGCCACGCCCTGACGGGCCAGGAGCCCCAGGGGGCCGGCAAAAAGGCCGGCAGTCACCAGCACCCCGAAAATGCCCGTGGCTTTGACATAATGCTTTTCAGGGAGTACCCCCAAAAGCAGGAAATACAGGCACCAGGCGGCGGCCAGGGAGAAGGCCATGGGAATGTACCACAGCCGGCTGGGCTGGTATACCTTGTAAATATCCGCCGGCCCCGTGGCAAAGCCCTTGCTGGCCACATCCCTGGTCACCCGGTCCACATAGTCCAGGTTGGTCTGGAGCAGGGTCTTGTTGTCCCGGGGAGTCAGGAAGGTCTTGATGTAGTTCACCCGGATGTTCCGTTCCTCATCCGCCAGGGACCAGCGTCGGAAGGCATCGAACACCTGCATTTTCCGCTGTTCCGCATCGGCGATCACATAGGTCCGGGCCACCTGATAGTTGGCCACTCTGGCCAGTTCGGTCATCCCTTCCAGTTTTACGAACTGGAGCTGGGTGACCCCTTCCACCATGCCCATGGTAATGTGCCGCTGGAGCAGGTTTTTGGCCACCAGAGGCAGGTACTTGTTGTTCCCCAGCATCTGTTTGCCGCTGCCGATGATCAGGCTCACTTTGGCCCCGCTGTCATCCAGCCGGCGGAAGAAGGCGTTGATCTGTTCCTCTTCGCTGGCGGCGGCTGCGGTATACCGTTCACAGTAGTTGGTGGGACGGATGGCCACCATGAAGCCGTTCTTCGTCACATCCTGGAGCTCATCGGTGGACGGCCCCAGGTCCATTTCCCGGACGCCCCGTTCGTCCCCGGCAATGGGGTTCTTGCTGATGATGGTATCCCCGTCGAACCGGAGGATCAGGGGAGAGACATTCAGTTCCACGATCCGTTCTTTCCCGAACCGGAGCCGGATGTCCTCTTCTGCTTCCTTCAGGGCCCGTTCACTGGTCCCGGCGGAAATGTACAGGGCATCCACCATAAAGTCCGGATTGTCCACAATGGCCTGCCATTCCGGACGAAGCTGCTGGACCCGGGCCAGTTCCAGGAGCTGGGCCCCGGTGAGCACATTCACGGACCCTTTCTGGGCCAGTTTGTCCAGGCTGGTGTCGAACACTGTCAGGGTGGTCACCCCCCGGTCCCGGAACTCCTTGAACACCTGTTCCTTGGGAACTCCTTCCTCCTGGGCCATGCGCACCAGGCTGTTGTATTCCATGACCGTTTCGATGGTTTTGTTGGCCCGTTCCACCTGGATCCGCTGCCAGTTCAGGCACAGGGAAGCGGCCAGTCCCAGGCCCACCAGGGCCAGGAACAGTTTCTGATAGGTTTTCATGGTGTCAGACCACCTCTCAGTGTTTCAGGCTGCGGAGATAGGCTTCCACAAACAGGTCCAGATCCCCGTCCATCACCGCCTGGATGTTGCCGGTTTCCGCTCCCGTCCGATGGTCCTTCACCATGGTGTAGGGCTGGAACACATAGGACCGGATCTGGCTGCCCCATTCGATGGCCTGGTAATCCCCGGCGATTTCGCTGATCTTTTTGTCCTGGATGGCCTTTTCATATTCATACAGTTTGGCACGGAGCAGGGCCAGGCAGCGTTCCTTGTTCTGGAGCTGGCTCCGTTCGTTCTGGCACTGGACCACGATCCCGGTGGGAAGGTGGGTCATCCGGACGGCGGAAGAAGTCTTGTTGACGTGCTGTCCGCCGGCACCGCTGGCCCGGTAGTAGTCCACCCGCACATCGTCCATGTTCAGGTTCACTTCCACGGTTTCGTCCAGTTCGGGCATTACATCCACTGCGGCAAAAGAGGTGTGCCGCCGGGCGTTGGCATCAAAGGGAGAGATCCGCACCAGACGGTGGACCCCCTTCTCGCTTTTCAGGAACCCGTAGGCATTGTGTCCCTGGATGGTAAGGGTGGCGCTTTTCACCCCGGCTTCTTCCCCGGGGAGTACATCCAGCAGTTCCACGGAGAATCCCTTCCGTTCCGCATACCGGGTGTACATCCGCAGCAGCATGTTGGTCCAGTCCTGGGCTTCGGTGCCGCCGGCCCCGGCATGGAGGGTCAGGATGGCGTTGTTGGCGTCATACTGGTCGCTGAGGAGCATGCCCAGTTCCAGGTCCGCCAGGGTCTTCCGGGCGGTTTCCACTTCGCTTTCGATTTCACTCTGGAGGCTGTCGTCCTTTTCCTCCATAGCCATTTCCCAGAGGGTCTCCACGTCTTCCAACTTCTGGTTCAGCCCGTGGTAGGTCTCCACTTCGCTTTTCAGGTTGTTGGCTTCCTGGGCCACGGTCTGGGCCTTGTCCGGATCATCCCAGAACCCGGGCGCCGCCATCTGGTGTTCCAGGTCTTCGATCCGCTCTTCCTTCTGGGCAATCTTCAGACCGCCCTTCAGTTCTTCCAGTTTATCTTTCAATTGGGTGATTGCCGGTTTCAGTTCTTCCAGTAACAAGATTTTCCAGCCCTTTCTTTTCGTAATGGTAAAATGGGAAAAACGAAGCCGGGTTTCCCCAGCTCCGTTTGGTGCATCCGTTTTTGTCTCCCCCAGCGGGGATTCGGGCGCCCTTACTGCCGGGGAGCCCCTGCCGGCTTTCCTTCCCCGTGGATTTCCGCAGGAGTCTGAGCGCCTTCCGCCGTACCGTCCACATTGGGGTTGTTCACGGAAGCGTTGGACAGGTGGTCTTCCACCGTAGGCTGGGTCACCACGTTCACCCGGTACATGTACCGGACCACATCGTCCACAATGGCTTCCTTCATGCCTTCGAACATGTCGTAGGCTTCAAATTTGTATTCCACCAGAGGATCCCGCTGGCCGTAAGCCCGGAGCCCGATCCCTTCCCGGAGGGCATCCATGGCATCCAGGTGTTCCATCCAGTGGGTATCCACCACCTTCAGCATCACCAGGTTTTCCAGTTCCCGCATAATGGGAGCGGTGATGGCGGTTTCCCGTTCGTCGTAGTAATCGTGGGCCACCTTGTGGAGATGTTCCTCCAGTTCTTCCCGGCTCATGTTGGCCAGTTCGTCAGCCTTCAGGCTGCCCTGGGGTGCATAGAATTCCTCCGCGTATTTAATCAGAGAAGGAATGTCCCAGTCCTCGCTGTAGGCTTCTTTGGGAGCGTACATGTCCATGGTCCGGTCCACAATATGGTCCGCCATGCCCAGGACCGTTTCCTTCAGATCGGCCTTTTCCAGGATCTTCCGGCGCTGGTCGTAGATGACTTCCCGCTGTTCGTTCATCACATCGTCATATTCCAGCACGTGTTTCCGGATGTCGAAGTTCCGGCTTTCCACTTTCTTCTGGGCGTTTTCGATGGACCGGGTCACCAGCTTGTGTTCGATAGGTTCGTCTTCGTCCATCCCCAGCTTGTCCATGATCCCGGAAATGTTGTCAGAACCGAACAGCCGCATCAGGTCGTCTTCCAGGGACAGGTAGAAACGGGTGGAACCCGGATCCCCCTGACGGGCGCAGCGGCCCCGGAGCTGATTGTCGATCCGGCGGGATTCGTGCCGTTCCGTACCGATGATGTGGAGACCGCCCAGTTCGGCCACCCCTTCGCCCAGGGTGATATCCGTACCACGGCCGGCCATGTTGGTGGCGATGGTCACGGCGCCCATCTGGCCGGCATCTGCCACGATCTCCGCTTCTTTTTCATGATACTTGGCGTTCAGCACATTGTGCTGGATGCCCTTTTTCTTCAGCATGGCGGACAGTTCCTCGCTCTGGGCGATGGAAGTTGTCCCCACCAGCACCGGCCGGCCCACGGAATGGAGTTCCTCGATGGCCTTCACCACAGCCCGGTACTTGGCTTTCTTGGTCTTATAGATCACATCCGGGTAGTCGATCCGGATATTGGGTTTGTTGGTGGGCACCACGTAGACGCTGAGCCCGTAAATCTTCTGGAATTCCTGTTCTTCCGTCTTGGCGGTACCGGTCATGCCGGACAGCTTGTCGTACATCCGGAAGTAGTTCTGGAAGGTGATGGTGGCCAGGGTCTGGCTTTCCCGTTCCACCTTCACATGTTCCTTGGCTTCGATGGCCTGGTGCAGCCCTTCGGAATACCGGCGGCCGTACATGAGCCGACCGGTAAATTCATCCACGATGATGACTTCCCCGTCCTTCACCACATAGTCCCGGTCCCGGATCATCAGGGCCTTGGCCTTCAGGGCTTCCATCAGCTGATGGGACAGATCCGTGCCGTTTTCCGGGTCGTACATGTTCTTTACGCCCAGGAGTTTTTCCGCCTTGGCGATACCGGCTTCGGTGGGAGCCACGGTCTTGAGCTTTTCATCTACGGTGTAGTCTTCTTTTTCCTTGAAGTTCTTCACCACATCCGCCATGATGTTGTACAGATCCGTGGATTTTTCCCCGGGACCGGAAATGATCAGAGGCGTACGGGCTTCATCGATGAGGATGGAGTCCACTTCGTCCACGATGGCATAATGGAGGGGCCGCTGGACCATCTGATCCAGGGACACCACCATGTTGTCCCGGAGGTAGTCGAACCCGAATTCGTTGTTGGTGCCGTAGGTGATATCCGCTGCATAGGCTGCCTTCCGGGCGGGGAAATCCATGTCGTGGACAATCAGCCCCACGCTCATCCCCAGGAACCGGTACACCCGGCCCATGTCTTCACTGTCCCGGCGGGCCAGGTAGTCGTTGACGGTGACCACATGGACCCCTTTGCCTTCCAGGGCGTTCAGGTAAGCCGGCAGGGTGGCCACCAGGGTCTTCCCTTCACCGGTACGCATTTCGGCGATGTTCCCCCGGTGGAGGATGCAGCCCCCGATCAGCTGCACATCGAAATGACGCAGCCCCAGCACCCGACGGGAGGCTTCCCGGACCACGGCAAAAGCTTCCGGCAGCAGGTCATCCAGGGTTTCTCCTTTGGTGAGCCGCAGCCGGAATTCCTGGGTCTTGGCACAGAGGCGGGCATCGCTGAGCCCGGCCATTTCCGGTTCCAGCGCATTGATTTTATCCACATAGCCCTGGCAGACCTTCAATTCTTTCTTATTGGGGTCACCAAAGACCAGTTTCATCAGGTTTTCCAGCAAGTATATCACTCCTCAGTTCTTGTAAGCGCTCCAGGCGCAAATTACCACTATGAATCCATTTTTTAATTGTAGCAAATGCGTATATGAAAGTCAAAAAGAGTCGGGGCAAACGCCCCGGCTCTTTGTAAAAATTTCTTGAATTTACGGGATAACCCGGTTTTCGGAAAAGGTTCAGGCCATTTCCGGATTAATCAGGCCGTAATCCCCGCTTCTTCTCCGGTATACAATGGCGATTTTTTCCGTTTCCGCATTGAAGAAAATGAAGAAATCGTGGTTCAGCATGTTCATCTGCATAATGGCTTCCTGGACACCCATGGGCCGCATGGCGTAATTCTTGGTACGGGCTACCTTGAATTCCCCGGTTTCTTCCGGTACATCTTCACTGTCTTCTGGCAGCGGAGCCGGTGCCGCATCCTTGAAGTTGCTGTATTTCCGTTTCATCAGGCGGGTCTTGTATTTATGGATCTGCCGTTCGATTTTTTCCACGCACTGGTCAATAGATGCATACATATTTTCAGAAGTTTCCTGGGCCCGCAGTACGATGCCGCTGGCAGGAACCGTGATTTCAACGATATGTTTGCCTTTTTCCACCCGCATTACCGCGGTGATCTCACCTACCGTCTTGAACTGTTTGGTAATGGTCTGCACGCGTTTTTCCACGTAATCTTTTAATGCCTGGGTGACCTCGATGTTTTTACCACGAACTTTTACTGCCATAATAACTACCTCCTCACCAATGGGACATTTCCCATCGTTGTTATTATACATATTCTACAACTCTTCGAAAATCCCTGCAAAGGAAAATAAAAAAATGTAAATTTTTTTGATAAAAAGAGGCTGCCGCACAGGCAGCAGCCCCTCTCTTACAGGATTTTGGACAGGAAATTCCGGGCCCGTTCGTTTTTGGGATGGGCGAAGAATTCGGTAGGATCTCCCTGTTCCAGGATCTTCCCGCCGTCCAGGAACAGGATCCGGTCTCCCACTTCCCGGGCAAAGCCCATTTCGTGGGTCACCACAACCATGGTCATCCCTTCCTGGGCCAGGTTCTTCATAACATCCAGTACTTCGTTGATCATTTCCGGGTCCAGGGCGGAAGTGGGCTCGTCAAAGAGCATGGCCTTGGGCTTCATGCACAGGGCCCGGGCAATGGCCACCCGCTGCTGCTGGCCCCCGGACAGGCTGCCTGGATAGGCATCGGCCTTGTTCAGCAGGCCCACCTTGTCCAGGTACAGCTTGGCCTTTTCCACCGCTTCTTCCTTCTTTTCGTGGCGGACGATCATGGGAGCCAGGATCAGGTTGTCCATCACCGTCATGTGAGGGAACAGGTTGAACCGCTGGAACACCATCCCCACTTCTTTCCGCACTTCGTTGATGTTGGCTTCCCCGTTGAGAGGGATCCCGTCAAAGGTAATGGAGCCGGAGGTGGGCACTTCCAGGTAGTTCAGGCACCGGAGAAAGGTACTTTTCCCGCCGCCGCTGGGGCCGATGACCACCACCACTTCCTGTTCGGCAATGGTCACGTCGATGCCCTTGAGCACCTCGTTGTCCCCATAGCTTTTCCGGAGGCCCTCCACTTTAATCATTTCACTGTTCATCTTTCTTGTACCGCCTTTCCAGGACGCCTACCAAACGGGCCACCGCAAATGTCATAATGAGATAGATGATGGCCACGCTGAGCCAGATTTCAAAAGAGGCATAGGTCCGGGCAATGATCAGCTGGCCCCGGCGGGTCAGTTCTTCAAACCCAATGACGGACACCAGGGAGGAGTCCTTCAGCATGGCGATGAATTCGTTGCCCAGAGGCGGGATGATCCGCTTGAAGGCCTGGGGCAGGATAATGTGGCGCATGGTCTGCCACCAGGTCATGCCCAGGCTCCGGCCGGCTTCCATCTGTCCCTTGTCGATGGATTCGATGCCGCCCCGGAAGATTTCCGCCACATAGGCCCCGGAGTTGATGGAGCAGGCGGAAATGGCGGCCACATAGGCATCCACCCGGTGATGGATCAGGGCCGGCAGGGCAAAGTACACCAGAAAGATCTGGACCAGCAGGGGGGTGCCCCGGAGAAAGGTCACATAGATATCGCCCAAAATGCGCAGGCCCCTGATACCGCAGAGACGGATCAGGGACACCACTACGCCGATGAAGAGCCCCAGGCCCACACTGGCCGCTGTGATTTCTACAGTAATGCCTGCCCCGGCAAGCAGCAGGGGCAGGGATTCCTTGATGATTTCAAAATTCATGCATTCTCTTCCTTTTCCAGAAACCGCTTATTGAGCAGCTTTGGCATCTTTGCCGAACCATTTGGTGTAGATCTTGTCATATTCACCGTTTTTCTTCAGTTCATCCAGAGCCTTGTTGAAGTCGGCAGCCAGTTTGCTGTCCTTCTTGAAGGCAAAGCCGTAGGATTCCGCATCCATGGTATCCCCTACGATCTTGTCCTTGTCCTTGCCTTCCTTGGTCAGGTAGTACTGGGCCACCGGTTTGTCGATGATCACCGCGTCAACCCCTTTGTTTTCCAGTTCCAGGAATACTTCCGCATTGGTGTTGAAGGAAGTCACTTTGGCGCCAGGAACCTTGGCGGCCTTGTCAGCACCGGTGGTGCCGATCTGTACGGCGATCTTCTTCCCTTCCAGGTCTTTGATGCTCTTCACATCGTTGTTGTCCTTGGTCACTACCACTACCAGACCGGAAGTGTAGTAGGGATCAGAGAAGGTCACGGCCTTTTTCCGTTCGTCGGTGATGCTCATGCCTGCGGCCACCGCATCGATGTTGCCGGAGTTCAGGGCCGGGATCAGGGCATCGAAGCCCATGTTCTGGATTTCCACTTTTTTGCCCAGCTGTTTGCCGATGGCCCGGGCCAGGTCCATATCAAATCCGGCGAATTCCTTGGAATCTTTTTCCTGGAATTCGAAAGGAGCAAAGGTAGGTTCGGTCCCTACTTTGATCACTTTCTGGTCATTGGCAGCCTGTTTGGTATCGCTTCCGCAGCCGGCCACGGCCAGCATCAGAGCAGCCAGTACGCACATTACAGCAGAGATTTTTTTCATAATCTTCCCTCCATCTTCATAATGTAATCATTATACAGCGTTGCGTATGTTTATACAACCGGTTTTCGAGAAAAAGGGGCTGCCGCATACGCAGCAGCCCCGTCACCAGCCTCTAGTCACTAGTCTCTGGCTTTTGGAAATCAATTGTACCAATTGATTTTGAATTTGTTTTTCAATGCCAGCAGAGCTGGCTTCCCCCGGCCATTGACAATTGACCACTGACCATTGACAATCTCTTATTCCGCCTTGAACCACTTGTCGTAAATCTTCTGATATTCCCCGTCTTTCTTCAGTTCAGCCAGGGCTTTGTTCAGCTTGTCGCAGAGTTCTTTATTTTTCTTGGCAGTGGCGATGCCGTAGAAGTCGCCTTTCTTGGGGGTCCCCACGCTCTTGGCGTACTG
This sequence comes from Acidaminococcus sp. CAG:542, assembly GCF_000437815.1. Classification (NCBI taxonomy): domain Bacteria; kingdom Bacillati; phylum Bacillota; class Negativicutes; order Acidaminococcales; family Acidaminococcaceae; genus Acidaminococcus; species Acidaminococcus sp. CAG:542. The sequence continues at coordinate 11,497 of NZ_FR902113.1, read as the reverse complement.
GCTGCCCCCCTGTTTCAGGAAGTACTGGAGCACCGGCAGATCGCTGATCACCGCATCGGCGCCGCCGTTTTTCATTTCCAGGCAGGCCAGGTCGGAGGAATCGAAGGTCTTGACCTTGGCTCCTTCAATGGTTTCCGCATATTTGGCCCCGGTGGTGCCCAGCTGGACGGCAATGGTCTTGCCCTTCAGATCATCCAGGCCCTTGATGGCATCGTTGTCCTTTTTCACCACGGCCATCAGACCGGATTCATAGTAGGGATCGGTGAAGTTCACTTTCTGTTTCCGGGCATCGGTGATGCTCATGCCAGTGATGGAAACGTCGATGTTCCCGGATTCCAGGGACGGGATCAGTCCGTCAAAGGCGATACTCTTGATGGTCACCTTTTCATAGCCGGCTTTTTTGGCCAGAGCATTGATCAGGTCGATGTCGAAGCCCTGGACCTTGCCGTCCTTCTTGTCGGTAAATTCAAAAGGAGCAAAGGAAGGGTTGGTCCCCACCACCAGTTCCTTTTTGTCAGCGGCCTTTTTGTCGGCGGTACCGG
>NZ_FR902113.1:0-10879 GCF_000437815.1 Acidaminococcus sp. CAG:542 | reverse complement strand
GAGGATTCCAGCAAGCATCTTCATTTTCTTCATAAATATTCCTCCTCATTTGGCCCATATACTGGCTATTTCGTTATTTGATGGATAAATTATACATCTTTATTTATTTTTATGCAACAAGAAATTCGCATCCGCCAGAATTTCCCACACTTCCGGCTCTTCCAGACCTTTCCTCCAGTAGGCGCTGCCGGCCAGGTTGTACCGGCTGATCAGGGCGGTCTTCAGGGCCAGGCTCCGGGCATCTTCCTGCCATACCCGATGGAGCACCCCCTGTTCCCGGTATTCAAAATAATACTGGGCTTCTTCGCTGCGCCAGGCAGGCACCAGGCCCTTTTCAGCGATCAGCTTCCGGGCTCCGGGCATAGAAAGGGTTTTGGCGCTGACCATTCCGTTTTCTTCTTTCCAGTCCCGCATGTAGAGAGGCATCCCCAGCACCAGTTTTTCCGCCGGCACTTCTTCCAGAGTCTTCCGGATTCCCCGTTCCACCCAGGGCAGGCTGGCTACAGAGCCGGCTACTTTGGACAGCCGGTGGTGTTCATCGTAGGCCATGAGCATTACATAGTCCACCTGTTCGCTGAGGGCCTTCCGGTCATAGCACCGGGACCAGTTCCCGTTGTCAGAAGGCACGGTCACGTCTATGGACACCGTGTACCCTTCCTGGCGGAGGGGCCCTGCGATTTCTCCCACAAAGGCGGTGAGCCGGTCGCTGTCTTCTGCCCGGATGTTCTCGAAATCCAGGTTGATGCCGTCCAACTGGTACTTCCGGGCCAGGGCCAGGAGCCCTTCTGCTGCATTTTTCCGGCCGGCCGGATTGTCCAAAAGCCCATGGGTCAGGTCCGGGTCGAACCCGTTGGTAATAAGGGCCCACACCCGGTATCCCTTGGCATGGGCCTGGGGCGCATAGTCCAAGGAGGCATTCTTTTCTTCCATATTCCCATCCGTATCCCGGATCACGAACCAGCTGGGAGAAAGGACGGTGATCCCGGGAAGCTTCTTCTCCCTGGCCAGGGTGGAAGGCTTTTCTCCCGGAGCCTGCCAGTCCCACACCAGCCCCACTGGCCCTTCCACCTTCCGGGGACGGTAAGGTTCCTGGGCCGGGGGATTTTTCCCCTTCTCCGGTCCCGCCGGTTCTGAAGTCCGGGCACAGGCGGTGCCCGTAAGAGTCATCAGGCAAAGGCAGAAAATACAGATCCATCGTTTGTCCACACGATCTCCTCCTCACTGTTTTGCGGGGCATCGGATCAGCGTCCCCACGGTACCCAAGGTACCGTTTGATTGCCGCCAGCCCCCTCTTCACTCTTCCCTGCTGTTACGGCTTCAGGTTCCCCTTCTCCACATTCCTGTCAATGATGGCCTGGACGGCCTGGGCGATTTTTTCGCTGCCTTCGTGGGTCCGGGCATTCCGTTTTTCCACCTGCTGCCGGCCCACCTGGTGAAGCCGCCAGTCTTTTCCGTTGTTGGCGTCATTGAGAAGGATGGGCTGGAAATTGTCCAGGGCATGGGCATACCGGGCTTCCGGGGTGTCTCCCCGGTCGAATTCCTCAAACAGGTCCCGGAATTCCCGGGCCTGGTCTTCCGGCAGCAGTCCGAAAATCCGGTCCGCCGCCTTTTCCTCCCGTTCCCGCTGGGTCTTCACCGCATCCGGGTCGTAGGCATAGGTGTCCCCGGCATCGATTTCCACCACATCGTGGAGAAGGATCATCAAAAGGGTCCGGGCCAGGTCAAAAGGTTCGTTGGCGTATTCCTTCAATAAACAGGCCATCACTCCCATATGCCAGGCATGCTCCGCGTCATTTTCCTGCCGCCGGTACCCAGTGAGATGGGTCTGGCGGAGGATGGTCTTTTCCTTGTCCAGTTCCAGGATGAACCGGAGCTGTTTGGCAAAACGTGAATCGTCATTCATATTGTTTCCATTCCTCCCTTGCAAATGGTGCTTTAAAATTTATTATATCATGGAAAAGAAGACAGGCACCCGGATTATGGTAACCCTGCCCACTCACGCCGCTCAGGCGGATTCCATCTGCTATTCCTTTGTAAAAACCGCCGGAGACATGGAACGACTCCAGCAGGAACTGCACCAGCGAGTTCAAGGGGTTGAAAAGAGCAAAAAAGTATAGAAATGGAGGCCAGACGCGGCAGCGTTTGGCCTCTGACAATACGGGATTCCCTGCGTCCTCTCACCACAAGCCCAGCACTTGTTGCAGAGCCAGGCTCACCACAGTGATGCCAATCCAGCAGCATCCTCCCAGAAGAATGGGTTTGCCGCCAGTGCGGATCAGTTTCACAAGGTTACTGTTCAGCCCTATGGCAGCCATGGCCATAACGATGAGAAACTTGCTCAGAGTCTTCATGGGGGCAAACAGGGTGGCTGAAATGCCCATTTGGAGGGCCAGGGTGGTGACCAGGGACGCCAGGATAAAATACAGCACAAACACGGGAACAGCCTGGGCCAAACGGAACTTTTTCCCGGCCGCCGCTTCTTTCTTCCCGTAATACAGGGACAGGCCCAGAGTAATGGGGATAATGGCCAGGGTCCGGGTAAGCTTCACCGTCACAGCCTTGTCCAGGGTAGCGGTCCCCAGGTTCCACATGCTGTCCCAGGTGGCTGCGGCCGCAGTTACAGAGGAAGTGTCATTCACCGCCGTGCCTGCAAAGATCCCGAACCCTTCCCCGCTGGTGGTGCTGAATCCCAGTGCCGACCCCAGGAGGGGGAACAGGATGGCCGCCAGTACGTTGAAGAAGAAGATGACGGAAATGGCTTGGGCCACTTCTTCATCATCCGCATGGATGGCCGGAGCCGCGGCGGCAATGGCGGATCCCCCGCAGATGGAAGACCCCACCCCCACCAGAGTGGAGATTTTCGTGGGGATGTCCATAAGCCGGTGGAGTCCATAGGCCAGCACCAGGGAGGTGGTAATGGTAGCCAGGATAATGGGCAGGGACTGTTTCCCCGTAGCCGCCACCACATGGAGATCCAGCCCGAATCCCAGGAACACCACTGCCGACTGGAGGATGATTTTGCTGGTCCACTGGATACCCGGAGCCGCCGCCCCTTTCTCCTTCCAGAACAGGGTAATGACCATCCCCAGGAGAATGGCAATCACCGGTCCTCCCACCACCGGGAAATGCTGCCCCAGCAGCCAGGACGGCAGGGCAATGGCCAGACAGGCCAGGATTCCTTTTCCTCTTTTTTCCATCAGTAACTTCCTCCTTCGCTTCAAAGCATCTTGTTGTATTATAGATGCTCTATTTAAAAAGCGGAAATTATGGTTTATAATGAACCCATAAAATACCCTTATGGAGGAACTGATGGATACCCAGCTGCGCACTTTTTTGACGGTCTGTGAAACCATGAACTTCACCCAGGCGGCCCGGAAACTGTTCCTGACCCAGCCGGCGGTTTCCCAGCACATCCACACCCTGGAAAAGAAATACGGGCTGCCTCTTTTTGCCCACCGGGGCCGGAACCTGGAACTGACCCCTGCCGGAAAGACCCTGGCCGCCTACGCCCGACTGCTCCAGACCGATGAGGCCCTGCTGGTCCGGAAGATGGAAGCCTGTCAGCAGGGTGTCCGCCGTCTCACCTTCGGGGTGACCCTTACCATCGGGGAATACGGCATTGCCCGGCCGGCAGCCCAGTATCTGAAGGCCCATCCGGAGGTGGAACTGACCCTGATTTTCGGGAATACCCGGGAACTGCTCCAGCAGCTGGACCGGGGGACGTTGGATTTTGCCCTGGTGGAAGGGTACTATCCTCCGGAATCCTATGACCACCTGCTGTTCCGGCTGGAACCGTTCGTCCCGGTATGCGCCGCCCGGCACCAGTTTGCCCGGGAGCCCCAGCTGTGCCGGGATCTTCTGCCGGAACGGCTACTGGTCCGGGAACCGGGCTCCGGGACCCGGAACATCCTGGAGCGGAACCTGGCCCTCCAGGGCATTACCCTGGACCAGTTCGCCCACCGGGCCCAGGTGGGAAACATGCACGCCCTGATCCAGCTGCTGGAAGAGGACTGCGGCATCACCTTCCTGTACCGGATTGCCGTAGAAAAAGAGGCAGCCGCCGGTCGGGTCCGGCTGCTGCCTCTGAAAGATTTTTCCATGGTCCACCCTTTTGATTTCATCTGGCCCAAAGACAGCCTCTTCGCTCCGGAAATCCGGGTCATCTGTCAGGAACTGATGGAATCCAAAGGGAATTCTCCCTATTCTTCTTTGACCAGACGGTTGTAAAGCTCCCGTTTGGGCACTTTGTAAGCCTTGGCCACCTGGGCCAGGGCTTCTTTTTTGTCCGTACCCCGGGCCATCAGGTCTTTCACTGCCTCCAGCGGGTCCCCCTGGGGCTCCTGTTTTTCCATTTTTCCCTGTTCCACCACCAGGACGAATTCTCCCCGGGGAGGATTTTCCAGCAGATGCTGGCGGCAGGTGGAAATGGTCCCCCGGAAGAACTCTTCGTGGAGCTTGGTAAGTTCCCGTCCCAGGGTCATTTTCCGGTCTCCCCACACTTCCTCCATATCCTGGAGCACGTCCAGGATCCGGTGAGGGGCTTCATACAGTACCAGGGTAGCCGGGATATGCTTCCATTCCTCCAGCTTTTCCTTCCGGTTTTTCCGGCTTTTGGGCAGGAAGGCCCCAAAAAAGAAGGGAGTGCTGGGGAGACCGGAAGCCACCAGGGCCGTGAGACAGGCATTGGCTCCCGGCACCGGAACCACCGGGATCCCGGCAGCAATGGCCTGCTGGGCAATCATCTCTCCCGGGTCCGATATCCCCGGAAATCCGGCGTCAGTGACCAGGGCGATGTTTTTCCCTGCCTCCAGGGCTTCCAGCAGCACCGGCCCCTGTTTTTCCTTGTTGTGTTCATGGTAGCTGATCAGCTGGCCGTGGATTCCGAAATGGGTCAGCAGCTGCCGGGTATGCCGGGTATCTTCCGCGGCGATCAGATCCGCCTCCTGGAGCACCCGCACCGCCCGGGGAGTCATGTCTTCCAGGTTCCCGATGGGAGTGGCGCATAGGTACAGGTTCCCTTTATTATTTTCCATGGGTTTCGTCCCCTTTCAATGCATAATAGGCCAGTGTTTCCCGGCTGTAGGAGCCGTCCGGATCGTACATGCACAACGGGGGCAGCACTTCCAGTCCGGGCTTTCCCCCTTTGACGAATTCCGCCAGGAAGATCCAGGCCGGCCGGTCCACATAGGCATGGACCCACTGGAGCCGTTTCAGTTCCAGCTGGTACCGGATCCCCAGCTTCACCGCATCGGTGAACCGTTCCGGCAGCTGGACCAGAGCGAACCGGCCCCGGGTCTTCAGAGCCCAGGCGGCGGCCGCAAAAAAATCCTCCAGGGTGGTGCCTGTTTCATGACAGGCGGCCTGACCCACCTGACGCCGCCGTCCCCCGATCCGGTAGGGCGGATTGGCCGCCACCAGGTCCAGGGCATCGCAGGGCAGCTGGGTCCGGTATTCCCGCAAATCGCACACCCGGCCCTCCACCCGATGTTCCAGATGGTTTTCCCGGATGCTCCGCTGGAACAGATCCACCACATGGGGATTCACATCCACCCCCAGCACCTTTTCCGCTCCCCGGTTGGCCAGAAGCAGGCTCACCGCTCCGGTGCCGCAGCCCAGTTCCAGGGCCTTGGCCTTCCGGACCAAGTGGGGAAAAGCGGCCAGGAACACCGCATCCGTGGTAAAGCAGAATTCCCGGCTGTCCTGCCAGATCCGGGTGGTCCCGTCCGGCAGGCAGTCCAGCCGTTCCGTATTTTCCATTACTTCTCCGCCCGGGAGGATTCCACGATCTCATCCCAGGAGACCACCACCCGGTTCCCCGGGGACAGTTCCACCGTCACGGTCTGTTCCCGGCGGCTGATGGTCATGACCATCCCTTCCCCGCTGGGGGTCACCACTTTCATCCCGGGACGGGGCACCATGGGCCGGGGTTCCTTTTTCTTTTCCCGTTTCTTGCAGCAGTTGCCGCAGTACATGTCGCTTTCATATTTCAAGCAGCACAGGAGCCGGCCGCAGATCCCGGAGATCTTGGTGGGATTCAGGGACAGGTTCTGTTCTTTGGCCATTTTGATGGACACCGGCTCAAAATCCCCCAGGAAGGTGGAGCAGCACAAAGGACGGCCGCAGCAGCCGATGCCTCCCAGCATCTTGGCTTCGTCCCGGACCCCGATCTGCCGCAGCTCAATCCGGGTGCGGAACACTGCCGCCAGATCCTTCACCAGTTCCCGGAAATCGATCCGGCCGTCGGCGGTGAAATAGAAGATGATCTTGCCCACATCAAAAGTGTATTCCACGTTGACCAGACGCATTTCCAGCTTCCGGGCAGCGATTTTTTTCTCACAGATCACAAAGGCTTCTTTTTCTTTCCGGTGGTTTTCCGCCACTTTCCGGGCGTCGGCTTCCGTAGCCTTCCGAATCACCGTTTTCAGAGGAGAGACAATCTTGCTGTCCTCCACTTCCTGCCGGGGAATCACCACTTCCCCGTATTCAATGCCCCGGGAGGTTTCCACAATGGCATGGTCTCCCTTTGCCAGGTCGTAGTTCCCCGGGGAAAAATAATAGATCTTCCCGGCCCGTTTGAACCGGATTCCAACGATGGTTACCATTTTTTCTCCTTTATTCCAGCATTCCATGGAGTTCCAGTGCCAGAGCCTCCACTGCCATCCGGCGGGTCACAAAGGACGCCAGGGCCCGGCGGCACTTTTCTTCCAGTTCCAGGGCCTGACGGAGCATCTTCTCCGACCAGCCTGCAAAACACAGGCCCAGCCTCTGGCGCAGATCTTCATTGTACAAAACCTGGGGCAGCCCGCTTTCCAGGATCAGACCGTCCCGTAACAGGAGGAGCAGCAGCTCCATGAGCACCAGGCTCTCCTGCCGGTCGTTTTTCAGCATCCAAGGCAGGCTGTCCGCGTAGACCAGGATATCCTCCCGGCCCGCCTGTTCCAGCAGGTCCAGGATGTTTTCCCGCAGCTTCAAGGCATCCAGCCGGAACCAGGTCAGGGCCTTGCCGGCAGAACCTCCTGCCAGCCGGGCCAGCACCGGCAATTCCCGGCGCCATTTGGCTTCCACCTGGGCCAGGTCCTCTTCAGCCATATCTTCCGGACGGTCCCCTTCTCCCAGATGGATGGACGCCAGCACCTGTTCCGTTTCCGCCATGGAAAGAGGATCGAACCGGAGCTCCATCACCCGGGACCGGATGGTGGGCAGCAGTTTTTCCCGGCCGTCTGCCACCAAAAGGAACAGCCAGTAGTCCGGGGGCTCCTCCAGCAGCTTCAGCAGGCTGTTCTGGGCCTCTTCCCGGAGGGTATGGGCCTCATCGATGAGACACACCTTGTACCGGGACAATACGGGCCCGAAGGCAGCACTGGCCGCCAGCTGATGGATGGCCTCCACCCCGATGGTCCGGCTTTTGCCCCCGGGCTCCACCTGGATGAAATCCGGATGGCTGTCACTGTCCATGGCCCGGCAGCTCCGGCAGGTACAGGGGACCAGGGGATCTTCCAGGCACAGGAAACTTTTGGCGAAGGCCCGGGCCATTTTTTTCTTCCCGATGCCTTCCGGCCCACAGAACAGCAGAGAAGGCGTCTTCCGGGTCCCTTTGAGCATATTCTCCAGGAAGGTTTTGTTGGTTTCATGTCCGATGATGGATTCCCACATGGCTTTCCCCTTCCTGCCCGGTTATACCCATTTTTCCAGTTTCCGGATGATTTCCTCCGTCACCACTTCCGGTTCCCGGAGAGCATCCACCACCAGGATCCGATCCGGCTCCTCCTGGGCCAGTTGGAGATAGCCCGCCCGGATCCGGTCCTGGAATTCCAGTCCCTGGAGTTCGAATTTATCCACGGTGCCCCGGTCTTCCCGGCGTTTTACCAGTTCCCGGGGATCCCCGTCCAAAAGCAGGGTCACATCCGGCCGGAGGCCCCGGGTGGCAAAATCGTTCAGCTTCCGCAACTGAGCCAGATCCATGTTCCGGAGGATACCCTGGTAGACCAGGGTGGAATCGCTGAACCGATCGCAGAGCACCACCTGCCCTGCCGCCAGAGCCGGCCGGATGGCCTGGGCCACATGGTCCGCCCGGGCGGCCAGCTGGAGCAGGGTTTCCGTTTCCGCGGAAAGGTCCAAAGCCGGATCCAGCACCAGTTCCCGGATATTTTCCGCCGTGGGGGTCCCTCCCGGTTCCCGGGTGATCAGCACCTCCCGTCCGTAAAGCCGGAACCAGCGGGCCAGCTGCTGGGCCTGGGTGGTCTTGCCGCCTCCGTCCGGCCCTTCCAGGGTAATGAACAATCCTTGTTTCTTCATATCAGTACCTCGATCTGCTGGAGAGAGCTGTCCCGGGGACCGCTCACCAGCAGTTTTCTTTCCTGCATTTCCCGGCAGTACCGGATCAGTTCTCCGGTGATCCGCTCTCCGGGCATCACCAGAGGGATTCCCGGAGGATAGAAGCTGATGGTCTCTCCGGAGATCAGCCCTGCCGCCTTTTCAAACTCCACCGGTCTGTGGCCGGCAAAGAACGCCTCCCGGGGGAGCTTCACCATTTCCGGCAGCGCCGCCACCGGAGGCACGGGCTTCAGGTCCCGTTCCGGCTTCCGGATGGCTTCCAGCACCTGACAGAGGGTCCGGCCCATTTTTTCCAGTTCCGGTCCCTCATCAGCGTAGGTCACCAGCAGCAGTACATGGTCTTCGTCCACCAGTTCCACTGCGATGCCCGCCTGCCGGAGGGCATCCGCCGCTTCCGGACCGGTGACCCCCAAAGCGCTGACCTGGAGAGTGATCTTCCCCGGATCCAGGGCGGCCACGCCTCCCTTGCCCACCAGTTCCTGTTCCAGGACAGGAAGGCCGGGCACCTGGTGGAGCATCCGGCGGAGTACACCGGCTGCCCGTACCGACGCTTCTCCCATGGCTTTCCCCTGCTCTGCCAGCTGGGCCTGGGCTGCATCCAGGGCTCCCATCAGAAGATAGTTGGGGCTGGTGGTGGTCACCAGGCTCATGGCCCCTTCCATGGCTTCCGGAGAGATCCGGTCATAACGCACCTGGAGCAGGCTGCACTGGGTCATGGCCCCCACGATTTTGTGAGTGCTCTGGGCTGCTGCATCGGCACCGGATTCCATGGCCCCGGGAGGCAGCTGATCCGTGAACCCCAGATGGGGTCCGTGGGCCTCGTCCACCAGCAGCAGGGCGCCGTGGGCGTGGGCAATGTCTGCGATTTTCCGGGTTTCCGCCGCCAGGCCGAAATAGTTGGGGGTGGTCAGGAACACCGCCTGGATGGAGGGGTCCTTTTCCAGGGCCTCTGCCACCTGTTCCGGCGTCACCTGGAGAGTAAGCCTCCACTGGGGATCATAGGCCGGCTGTACATACACCGGATGGAAACCTCCCAGCACCAGGGCTCCCAAAACGCTCCGGTGGCTGTTCCGGGGGATCAAAATCTTATCCCCCGGTTTCAGGGCTCCCAGCAGCATCCCGTGGATCACCCCGGTGGTGCCGTTGACGCCCAGAAAACACCGGTCCGCCCCGTAAAGCCGGGCCGCCAGTTCTTCCGTTTTCCGGATGCACCCTTCCGGGTGATGGATGTCGTCCAGTTCCACCATCAGGGACACGTCGCTGGCAAGAGCCACGTCCCCCACCAGATGGCGGAGTGCCGGATCCGCTCCCCGTCCCCCTTTGTGACCGGGGGTATGGAGAGGATATACATGTTGAAGACGGTAGTTTTCCACTGCCGTCAGTAAAGGTCGTTTTGCATTCATGATTTCACTCCTTGGCAATATCTTATTGTACCATATGGGGGGAAGAGGGGAAAGTGCGGAGTAGCAGGGTAAGTGGGTAAGTGATTAAGTGGTTGGGTGGTTGGCCGAAGGCCTGTGTCCCCCTGAAAGGGGGAAAGGCCCCGTGCTTGCACGGGCAGAGGGTTTCCCGGAGGGCAAGTATGTCTTTTTCGGAGAAAATGGCGCAAATTTTACCATTTTTTAACAAGATCTTTGCAGAATCTTATTGTGTTTTTCTGAAAATAAGGTCATAATGTAACAATAAGAATTATTTTCTGGCAACAAGGAGGTTTTTTATGCGTGATTTAAATATTATCCGCTCGAAAAAAGGTTTTATCAGTGATATGGACGGTGTGATCTACCATGGCAGCACCCTGCTGCCCGGTGTTAAGGAATTCGTGGCCTGGCTCCAGAAGGAAAAGAAACAGTTCCTGTTCCTGACCAACTCCAGTGAACGGTCTCCCCTGGAACTGCGGAAAAAGCTCCAGGCCATGGGACTGGACATCGAAGAAAGCCACTTTTACACCAGCGCCCTGGCCACGGCCCATTTCCTGAAGACCCAGGCCCCCGGCTGCTCCGCCTACATCATCGGGGCCCATGGGCTGATGAACGCCCTGTATGACGCAGGCATCACCTACAACGACGTGAACCCGGAATATGTAGTGGTGGGCGAAACCAACGGGTACAATTATGAAATGATCATCAAGGCCACGGAGCTGATCCACAAGGGAGCCAAACTCATCGGCACCAACAGCGACATGACCGGCCCCAGCGACCGGGGGATCATCCCGGCCTGCCGGGCTCTCATCGCCCCCATCGAACTGGCCACCGGGAAAAAGGCCTATTTCATCGGCAAACCCAACCCCCTGATGATGCGCACCGGCCTGAAACGGCTGGGAGTCCATTCGGAAGACGCGGTGATGATCGGGGACCGGATGGATACGGATGTGATCGGCGGGGTGGAATCGGGCATGGAAACGGTGCTGGTGCTCACCGGGGTCTCCAACCGGGAAAACATCAAGCAGTTTTCCTATCAGCCCCATTACATCCTCAACGGTATCGGGGATCTGGTACCAGAGAAATAAGGGGCTGCCTGAGCAGCCCCAGTCGCGGGCCACGAGCCG
>NZ_FR902112.1:47278-55434 GCF_000437815.1 Acidaminococcus sp. CAG:542 | reverse complement strand
CCATCTCCGGCTTTTTGACCGGATCGCCCAGCAGGGAGCCCTGGTGACGGAATATGCCCCCTGGACTCCGCCCCTGCCCCAGAACTTCCCTCTGCGGAACCGGATCATCGTGGGCTTTTGCCGGGCAGTGGTGGTGGTGGAAGCTGCCATCCGCAGCGGGGCCATGAGCACCGCCCATGCCGCTCTGGACGAAAACCGGGAACTGTTCGCCGTCCCCGGGCCCATCTTTTCCGAAACCAGCCAGGGCACCCACCATCTCCTGAAGCAGGGAGCCCGGGTGGGGGATGATCCCCAGGAAGTACTCACCAGCCTGCTGGGGCCGGAAGAGGGAACTCTGCCCCAGGCCGGAGAAGAACCGGACCTGTTCCGGGATTTCGCTCCCGATGAAAAAGAAAAAGCCGGGGCCCTGTGCCGCTGGCTCCAGAAACACCAGGGCAGTTCCCTGGAACAACTGGCCGATGCATTCCCCTGGCCCCTGGCCGTGCTCAGTACCCTGCTCCTGGAGCTGGAACTGTCCGGCCGGGTCCAGCGGAACAGCCGCAATCGCTATCATGCAGTTTAGGAGGAGAAAATCGTGACGAATAAACTGGTCATTGTGGAATCCCCTACGAAAGCCAAGACCATCGAAAAATTTCTGGGCAAGACCTTTACGGTACGGGCCTCCATGGGCCATCTCCGGGATCTGCCCAAAAGTCAGTTCGGTGTTGACGTAGAGCATCATTTCACTCCCAAATACATCAATATCCGGGGGAAAGGACCTTTAATCAAGGAACTGAAGACCCTGGCCAAAAAAGCCGACAAAATCTATCTGGCAACGGACCCGGACCGGGAAGGGGAAGCCATTGCCTGGCACCTGAGCTACATCCTGGGGGTGGATCCGGCGGCTCCCTGCCGGATTTCCTTCCATGAAATCACCCAGACCGCCATCAAAGGGGCTCTGAAGGATCCCCAGTCCATCGACATGGACAAAGTGGACGCCCAGCAGACCCGGCGGATCCTGGACCGGATCGTAGGGTACCAATTGAGCCCTCTCCTGTGGCGGAAGATCCGGAAGGGCCTCAGCGCCGGCCGTGTCCAGAGCGTGGCGGTGAAGATCATCTGCGACCGGCAGAAGCTCATCGACGACTTCGAACCGGAGGAATACTGGACTTCTTCCGTGGTGCTGGCTCCCGGCAAGACTCCCAAGATCACGGCGGATGTGGTGAAACGGGATGGGAAGAAACTGGAAATCCACAACCGGGAAGAAGCGGACCAGGTGACGGAAGACCTGAAGAAGGCCAGCTACCAGGTGACGGACTGCTCTGTCCGGGACCGGCTGCGGAAACCGGCGCCTCCCTTCACCACCAGCAGTCTCCAGCAGGAAGCCAACAAAAAGATGAACTTTTCCACCAAAAAGGTCATGATGCTGGCCCAGCAGCTGTACGAAGGGGTCACCCTGGGCCGGAAAGGCTCTGTAGGGCTCATTACCTATATGCGTACCGACTCGGTGCACCTGGCGGATGCGGCGGTCAGCGAGATCCGGGGCTATGTGGATGCCAATTACGGTCCCAGTTACCTGCCCAAGAAACCCAATGTGTACAGCAGCCGGAAGAATGCCCAGGAAGCCCATGAAGCCATCCGTCCCACCAGTGTGAGCCGGACTCCGGAAGATGTGGCGCCCTATCTGGACCGGGATCAGCTGCGGCTCTACACCCTGATCTGGAAGCGGACGGTGGCCAGCCAGATGGCCAGCAGCGTCAGCACCCTCACCACCCTGACCATTGCCGGGGACAATTACGAACTCCGGGCCACCGGTTCCGTGGTAAAGTTCGACGGGTTCCTGAAGCTGGTGGACCGGAAGGACGAGGAAAAGGACAAGAAGGTTCCGGCTCTGGAAAAAGGCACGGCCATGAACCTGATCCGGGTGAACGAGGCGGTCCAGCACTTTACGGAACCCCCTGCCAACTTCACCGAAGCCACCCTGGTCAAGGAACTGGAAGAAAAGGGCATCGGCCGGCCCAGCACCTATTCGCCCATTATCCAGACCATCCTGGCCCGGGGCTATGTGGCCAAGGAAGGGAAGAAGCTGCTGCCTACGGAACTGGGGAAACTCACCATCGACATGCTGACCCAGTATTTCTCCCCCTTCATCGACGTGCCCTTCAGCGCCCATATGGAAAGCGAACTGGATGCCATCAGCGAGCACAAGACCGATAAGGAAACGGTGCTCCAGGAATTCTACGGTCCTTTTGAAAAGGCTCTGAAGGTGGCGGATGAAAACATCCCGGTGGTGGAAAAGCCCGTGATCGTCAGCGATGTGAAATGTGAGAAATGCGGCCGGTTCATGGTGGTGAAGGAAGGCCGCCACGGCAAGTTCCTGGCCTGCCCCGGATTCCCGGAATGCCGGAACACCAAGCCCATCCTGGTGAAAGTGGGGGTGAAGTGCCCCCAGTGCGGCGGGGATCTGATCGAACGGCACAGCAAGACGGGACGGCTGTTCTATGGCTGCGCCAACTATCCCACCTGCCGGTTCACCTCCTGGGACAAACCCACCAACGAAAAATGCCCCCAGTGCGGCAGCATGATGGTGGAACACAAGGAGCGCAGCGGAAAGACCGTGCTCCACTGCAGCAAAGAGAAGTGCCCCAACGCTTCCCTGAAGAAGAAATGAAAGGAAAATTTCCATGACCGTCCATATTATCGGAGCCGGGCTGGCAGGCTGTGAAGCGGCCTGGCAGCTGACCCGCCGGGGGATCCCGGTGATGCTCCACGAAATGCGCCCGAAAAAAAGCGACCCGGCCCACCATACGGCCCTGTTCAGTGAGCTGGTATGCAGCAATTCCCTTCGGGCCAACAACATTGAAAACGCCGTGGGCCTGCTGAAGGAGGAAATGCGCCGGCTGGATTCCCTGATCATCGCCTGCGCCGATGCCCACCAGGTGCCTGCCGGGGGAGCCCTGGCAGTGGACCGGGAAGGGTTTGCCCAGGCCGTCACTGACGCCATCCGGGAAAATCCCCTGGTGACCCTGGTGGAAGAAGAGGTCACTGATTACAGCCGGTTCGCTCCGGAGGACTATGTAATCACCGCCTCCGGACCTCTCACCAGCGGGGCCCTTTCCGAAGCCATCCAGCAGCTGGTGGAAAAGGATTACTTCCATTTCTTCGATGCGGCGGCCCCCATTGTCACCGTGGATTCCCTGGACCAGGACAAGGTGTACAAGGCTTCCCGGTACGACAAAGGGGAAGCGGCTTATTACAACTGCCCTTTCACCAAAGAGGAATACCTCCGGTTCTGGCAGGAACTGTGCCATGCAGAAACGGCTCCGGTGAAGGATTTCGAGCACAATGTGTTCGAAGCCTGCATGCCCATTGAAGAAATGGCCCTCCGGGGAGAAGACACCATGCGGTTCGGACCTCTGAAGCCGGTGGGACTTCCGGATCCCAGGACCGGGGAGGACCCCTATGCAGTGGTCCAGCTCCGCCAGGACAATGGGGCCGGGACCCTGTACAACATCGTAGGGTTCCAGACCCATCTGAAATGGCCGGAACAGAAACGGGTGTTCCGGATGATCCCGGGACTGGAAAATGCGGAATTCGTCCGGTACGGGGTGATGCACAAAAACTCCTACCTGAACAGTCCACTGCTGCTGAACCCGGATTATTCCCTCCGGAACCGGCCTCATTTCTATTTTGCCGGTCAGATGACCGGGGTGGAAGGGTATGTGGAAAGCGCCGCCTCCGGTCTGGCGGTGGGAATCTATGCTGCCCGGGCCATAGCCGGGAAAAAACAGGTGCTGTTCCCCAAAGAGACTGCCATGGGAGCCCTGAGCCACTACATCAGCAACCCGGAGGTAAAGCATTTCCAGCCTATGAACATTAATTTCGGGCTGATCGCCCCCTGGGATGGCCCCAGGATCCGGGGGAAAAAAGAGAAAAATGCGGCTATAGCTGCCAGAAGTCTAAACTTTCTCGAAAATGTAAAAAATAACTTGCATGATTAGTCTGAATATGGTAGTATGAATTGTCGGGAATTCAATAAAATTCGTACAATTTGAGGCTTGCCATGGAACTGACACATACTCCGGGTTCCTCAGAAAAACTTGGGAAATGGGCGGAGGACTTTGCCACCTATCTGGAGGTGGAAAAGGACGCCTCCCCCCTGACCATTGAGAATTATCTGGCGGATATCCGGCATTTCAGAGACTTTATGGTCCGGCGGAAGGAATCTTTCAGCTGGCCCCAGGTCACTGTCCTGGACATCCGTTCCTATCTGGCGCTGATGCACGATGATAAACTGGCCCGGCGGACCATCGCCCGAAGGATTTCTTCTCTTCGTTCTTTCTACCGGTATCTCCGGCGGGAAGACCGGGTGAAGACCAATCCCTTTACCCAGGTGCGGACTCCCAAACTGGAAAAGAAGCTGCCTGTATTTTTGGAAGAATTTGAAATTAATCTCCTGCTGCGGATGCCGGACTGTACCACTGTCCTGGGCCGCCGGGACAGGGCCATCCTGGAATTCCTCTATTCTACAGGCTGCCGGGTTTCCGAATTGGTGGGACTTACGCTGACCCGGGTGGATCTGGGCAACCGGTATGCCATCCTGATGGGGAAGGGCCGGAAGGAACGGCTGGTGCCTTTGGGGCATCCCTGTGTGGCGGCCATGGAAGACTATCTCCGCCGCAGCCGAAGGCAGCTGATGGTCCGGTACCAGGCAGCTCCTCATCAGGCTGTGTTCGTGAACAGCCGGGGGACACCTCTCAGCAGCCGGAGCGTACGGAGGATCCTGGACAAATACGTGGACATGTGTGCCCTGCAGAAACATGTGAGCCCCCACACCATACGGCACACCTTTGCCACCCATCTGCTGGATCACGGGGCGGATCTGCGGGCTGTACAGGAATTACTGGGACATGTGAGCTTATCCACAACACAAATTTATACTCATGTGACGGCGGAACGTCTCACCGCAGTCTATGAGAAACATCATCCAAGGGCCTAGGAGGGACTTACTATGTTAGCTTTACTGGAAAAAACGCGTATGATCAACAAACTGCTTCAGAACACGGAAACCGTCAGCTACAAAAAGATGGCGGAAGTGCTGAAGGACGTCATCAAGGCGAACATCTACATCGTCTCCAGCGACGGAGAGCTGCTGGGCTACTCCATCCTGGACGGCTTTGAATGCGAGCTGATGATCAAAAAAGTGCTGGATGTGGGCCGTTTCCCTGCCGACTATGTGAAATGGCTGGAAGGAATCCGGGAAACGTCTTCCAACTACCGTCTGGTGAAGAACATGTGCGCTTTCAGCGAAGGGACCAAATGCCTGTTTGAAAGCAAATACACCACGGTGGTGCCCATTTTCGGGAACGGTGTCCGTCTGGGGACCCTGATCCTGGGGAAATTCAAGAAAGAATTCGTGGACAGCGACCTGCTGCTCAGCGAATATGCCGCTACGGTCATCGGCATGCAGCTGCTCCACGACAAAGCCATGCATATTGAAGAAGCCAGCCGGAAGAAGGCCATGGTCCAGATCGCCTTCTCCAACCTGAGCTACAGCGAACTGGAAGCCATTTCTGAAATCCTCAAGGCACTGCCCGGGGACGAAGGACTGCTGGTGGCCAGCAAGATCGCCGACCAGGCCGGGATCACCCGGAGCGTGATCGTCAACGCCCTGCGGAAATTCGAAAGCGCCGGGGTGCTGGAAACCGAATCCCTGGGAATGAAAGGGACCTATGTACGGATTCTCAACGAATACCTGCGGGATGGGCTGAAAGAACACAAAAAATAAGGAAATGGGGAAAAGGGTCAGGCTGCAGGATGCAGTTTGACCCTTTTTCGGCTTTATGGTAGTATGATAGGGATATGGGGCTGCTGCCCCGTCAGCTGTCAACGGTCAGCGGCCGCAGGAGGCCGGCTGCGCCGGCTCTGATTTGAATTCTACCTAATGGAAAGGAAATTTTCCCTATGCTCAATCTGGATGCGTCTCTGATCTACCGGATCCCGGCGCTGCTGTTTACCATTACGGTCCATGAATATGCCCACGGGGCCATGTCCGCCAGCCTGGGGGACCCTACTCCCGAATCGGACGGACGGCTTACCATGAATCCCCTGGCCCATCTGGACCTGATCGGGTCCCTGATGCTGGTACTGGTGGGGTTTGGCTGGGCCAAACCGGTGCGGGTGGACCCCCGGTATTATCCCAACCCCCGGGAAGGGATGCTGAAAGTGGCTTTTGCAGGCCCGGCCAGCAATCTGTTCGTCACCTTTCTGGCCATGTTCCTCCAGCTGTTCCTGGCCCGGTACTTCAACGCCGGCCGGGGCGTGCTGCTGTTTTTGAACTGGCTCATGCTGTACAATGTATGGTTTGCCTTCTTCAACCTGATCCCCATTCCCCCCATGGACGGATACAAGGTGCTCCAGACGGCGCTGCCTCTGGACAAGGCCCTGGCCTATGAGCGGATGGTGGGGCCCTATACCAACCTGATCCTGATCATCCTGTGCTTTACCGGAATCGTGGGCCTGGTGATCAATCCGCTGTCCACTCTGTATCTCCAGCTGTGCCGGGGAATCCTGGCCCTGTTTCTGTTCTGACCGGGAAGAAGGCGGCCTGTGTACCAAGTGAAACTGGCGGATTTCCAGGGCCCGTTGGACCTGCTGATCCACCTGATTGAAAAAGACAAAATCGATATTTATGATATTCCCATTGTTTCCGTTACGGAGCAGTACATTGCCTACATCAATGCCATGCAGGAATACAACCTGGACGTGGCCAGCGAATTTTTGCTGATGGCGGCCATCCTGCTCCAGATCAAATCCCGGATGCTGCTGCCCCGGGACCCGGAGGAAGAGGGGGAGGAAGAACCGGATCCCCGGCAGATGCTGGTGGACATGCTGGTGGAATACCGGAAAACCAAAAAGCTGGCCCAGGCTCTCCGGGAATGTCTCCAGCGGGCCAGCCTCCAGACCGCCCGGTCTCCGGAACCCCAGGGAAAGGTGCTCCAGAAGGTGAAGCGGTACGGCCTGGCGGACCTGCTCCGGGCCCTGGCCGGGCTCATGCCCCGGCAGGAGGACGAGGAAACGGTGATTCCCCGGCAGGAATTCCCCGTCCAGGAACGGATGGAGGCCATCCGGGAGACGCTGGGCAAAAGAAAGGAAAAAATGGATTTCCGCCAGCTGCTCCAGGACCGGAAAAACCACAGCGAGGTGATCGCCACCTTCCTGGCCGTGCTGGAACTGCTGCGGCTGAAGGAAATCGATCTGATCCAGGAAGAGCCTTTCGGGCCCATGGTCCTGGAACCCCGGAAGGAGGAGGCCCATGAAACTGAAGAAAACCGCTGAGCTGGAAGCCCTGCTCTTTGCCAGCGGGGATCCCCTGACCCTGGAGCGGGCGGCAGGGGCCCTGTTCTGTTCCACCGAAGAAGTGGCCCAGCTGCTGGAAACCCTCCAGCAGGAATACCAGCAGGCCGGCCGGGGCATCGAACTGCGCCAGGCGGCGGGAGGCTGGCAGCTGGTAACCAAGAAGGAAGCGGCGGGCCTGGTGCGCCGGCTCCAGGAAAAACAGGAAGTGAAGCTGTCCAATGCAGCCATGGAGACCCTGGCCATTGTGGCCTTCAAGCAGCCGGTGACCAAAAGCGAAATGGAAGCCATCCGGGGGGTGAAGGTGGACGGGGTGCTGAGCACCCTGGTGGAACTGGACCTGGTGGGGGAAGTGGGCCGGAAGGAAGTAATCGGCCGGCCCATCCTTTACGGCACTACGGAGGAATTCCTCAAGGCCTTCGGCCTCAATTCCCTGGAGGATCTGCCCCAACTGCCGGAAGAAGTGCTGGAAGGCCGGCTGGAAGAACCGGAACCTTTATTTGACTGAGTGAAAGGATTAGACAACCATATGGAACAAACCAAAGAACGGCTCCAGAAAGTCATGGCAGCCGCCGGTGTGGCTTCACGCCGGGAATGTGAAAAGATCATCCTGGCCGGACGGGTGCAGGTGAACGGAAAAACGGTGACGGAACTGGGCACCCGGGTGGGGAAGGCGGACCGAATCACCCTGGACGGGAAGGCCATCCACCGGAAAAGCGCCCGGCACACCTACCTGCTGTACAAACCCAAAGGGGTGGTGACCACCATGAAGGATCCCCAGGGCCGGCGGACGGTGGCGGATCTGATGGCGGGGCTCCACC
>NZ_FR902112.1:39655-47213 GCF_000437815.1 Acidaminococcus sp. CAG:542 | reverse complement strand
GGCTGCTGCTCATGACCAACGACGGGGAGCTGGCCCAGCATCTTACCCATCCCAGCCACCATGTGGACAAGACCTACGAAGTGGAAGTCCACGGCCGGGTGCCGGAAGAAAAACTGGACGTGCTCCGGCTGGGGGTGCCCCTGGAAGACGGGCTCACTTCTCCTGCGGTGGTATATGTGAAGGAATGGAATCCGGACAAAAACCTGACCCGGTTCACAGTGACCATCCATGAGGGACGGAACCGGCAGGGCCGGCGGNNCCATGAGGGACGGAACCGGCAGGTCCGGCGGATGTGCGACTTCATTGGATTCCCGGTGAAATCCCTGAAACGGATCCAGGTGGGAGACCTGACCCTGGAGGGGATGAAAAAAGGAGAGTTCCGGGAACTGACTCCCGAAGAAGTAGCCTCCCTGGAAGGACAGGATAACAAATGAAGCGGGTTGTGATTGTGGGAGCCGGAGCAGCCGGGATCCTGGCGGCCATCAAGGCGGCGGAAAACGGAGCCCGGGTGCTGCTCCTGGAAAAAATGGCCATGCCCGGCCGGAAACTGATGATCACGGGCAAGGGACGGTGCAACATCACCAACGCCTGTGACATGAGGGACATGATCCCCATGCTGCCGGGAAACGGAAAATTTTTATTTGGGGCTTTTCATACCTTCACCAATCGGGATATAATGGAGCTGTTGGAAGAAAACGGACTGCCGGTGAAGGTGGAACGGGGAGGCCGGGTGTTTCCCCAGAGCGACCGGGCCCTGGATGTGGTGGAAACCCTGGAGAAGATCCTCCGGAAAAAGAAGGTGGAACTGCGGACCAACACCCGGGTCCGGGAACTGGTACTGGAACAGGGACGGGTCACAGGGGTGGTCTGCGGGGACGGCAAGATGATCCCTGCGGATGCGGTGGTTCTGACCACCGGCGGGGCTTCCTATCCCCGGACCGGTTCCACCGGGGACGGGTATGCCCTGGCCCGGGAAGCCGGGCACACCATTGGGCCTCCCCGGCCGGCCCTGGTGCCCCTGGAAAGCGACGACCCGGAGATCCGGTCCCTCCAGGGCCTGAGCCTGCGGAACGTGCGGGCCACCCTGCTGAAGGGAAACAAGGTGCTGGGCCAGGAATTCGGGGAAATGCTCTTCACCCATTTCGGGGTCAGCGGGCCCATTGTGCTGACCCTGTCCCGGGCGGCTTCCACCGCCTGGAAGAAGGATCCCCAGGCTCTCCTGGACCTGTCCATCGACCTGAAGCCGGCCCTTGCTCCGGAACAGCTGGACGCCCGGGTCCAGCGGGATTTTGCCAAATACAGCCGGAAGCAGCTGAAAAGCGGACTCCATGATCTGCTGCCCCAGAGCCTGATCCCGGTGATCATCGACGCCGCCTGCCTGAAACCGGAGCAGGAAGTGAACCAGATCACCCGGAAGGAGCGGCAGCGTCTGGTGGAGACCCTGAAAAACTTCATGGTGCCCCTGACCGGCACCCGTCCCCTGGCGGAAGCCATTGTCACCGCCGGGGGCGTAAGCACCAAAGAAATCAATCCCTCCACCTTTGCCTCCAAAAAAGTGCCCAACCTATACTTTGCCGGAGAACTGATGGATGTGGATGGATATACCGGCGGCTACAACCTCCAGGCAGCCTTTTCGTCAGGCAGTGTGGCAGGGACTCACGCCGCTTTGGATGGAAAAGAGGAATCTGTGTGAAAAAAATCATCATTGCCATTGATGGCCCGGCGGGAGCCGGCAAAAGCACCATCGCCAAAAAGGTGGCGGCCCTTCTGGGCTATGCCTACATCGATACGGGAGCCATGTACCGGACGGTGACCCTGCGGTTTTTGGAAAGCGGGAAGCCTTTCAGCGACGAGACGGTCACTTCCATTGCGGACCAGATTGCCATTACCTTCCGGTACGCTGATGGAGTGAACCGGGTCTTTGCGGACGGGGAGGAAGTCACCGATGCCATCCGCAGCCTGGAAGTGTCCCGGAACGTGTCCAAAGTGGCAGCTGTAGGCGGGGTGCGCACAGCCATGGTGGCGGCCCAGCGGAAGATCGGCTGTGAGGGCGGCGTGGTCATGGACGGCCGGGACATCGGCACCGTGGTATTCCCTCAGGCCCAGCTGAAGGTGTTCCTGACCGCTTCCGTGGAGGAACGGGCCCGGCGCCGGTATCTGGAACTGAAGGAAAAGGGTACGGAGGTATCCCTGGAAGACCTGGAAAAACGGATCGCCCAGCGGGATGCCCTGGATGAAAACCGGGAGATTTCTCCCCTCCGGTGTGCGGAAGACGCCCGGTATCTGGATTCCACCCATCTTTCCATCGATCAGGTGACGGAACAGATTGCCGCCATGGCCAGAGAGGTGCTGTAACATGTGGTACCGCTTTGTCCAGCTGATTTTTTCCATCCTGTTCCGGATCATTTACCGGCTCCGGGTCATTGGCCGGGACAACATCCCCAAAGAGGGACCGGTAGTGATCGCCTGCAACCACGTAAGCCTGCTGGACCCGCCCATGGTGGGCACGGCCTCTTCCCGGCCGGTCCATTTCATGGCCAAAAGTGAGCTGTTCGTACCGGTGCTGGGAACCCTGTACAAAAGCCTGGGAGCCTTTCCGGTCCACCGGGGAGCAGGGGATGCCCATGCCATCCGGACAGCTCTTACCATCCTGAAGCACAAAGAGGTGCTGGGGATCTTCCCGGAAGGCCACCGGAGCCGGGACGGGAAACTGGGCAAAGCCCAGCCCGGGGCTCTGGCCATTGCCCTGAAGGGGAAGGCGGAAGTGGTGCCCACCTGCATCCTGGGCAGCGACCTGAAACGCCGGAAAAGCTTCTGGCCCAGGATCACCGTGGTGTTCGGCAAGCCCATGAAGCTGGAAAACGAACAGGGAAACAAACTGAAAGTGGAGGAGCTGAGCGAAGAGCTGATGAAGGAAATCCAGGCTCTTATGGACGCGCACAGCGATAATTGACGGATGAAAATCTATGTTGCAGACCCCTGCGGATTCTGTTATGGAGTAAAAAGAGCAATACACGTTGCAGAACTGCAAGCAAAAGGGTATAATGATAGTATTGCCACTCTGGGTGAATTGGTTCATAATCCCCGTGTTGTCGAAAAACTGAAACAGCAAGGTGTAGAATGCAAGGAGAAGCTGGCGCAATTCGCGGCTGGCGATACAGTCATATTCCGATCCCACGGTGTGGGCCCTGCTCTTTATGAGGAGGCCCGCCAGCGGGAACTGAAAGTCATCGATGCCACTTGTCCTCATGTGCGGAAAGCACAGAAAACGGCTGCCGAACTGGCGGACGAAGGCCGTTTTGTCATCATTATTGGGGAGAAGCGTCATCCTGAGGTGCAAAGTATCAAGGCTTGGGCAGGCAGCGATTCTGTGATCATCGAAACACCCGATGATCTTGGATCTCTTCCTGAAAAAGATAAGTTTGGGGTAGTCAGTCAGACGACTTTTGAAGCTGAGAAGTTTAACCTTCTGCTTCGAATGGCTCAGGAGAAACGTCCGGGCGACTATAAAGTCGTGCGAACCATTTGCACTGCCACCGCAGAACGACAGGCTGCCGCACGGCAGCTGGCAGGGAAAACAGATGCTTTCTTCGTGTTTGGCGGCAAGAACAGTGCCAACACGAGACACCTGTGGGAACTGGCCAGGGAAATCAACCCCCGTTCCTATCTTTTGCAGGACGCCAGCGAGATCACTGGACCGATGCTGGCCGGAGCACAAAAAATTGGCATCACTGCTGGCGCATCGACGCCGCAGGAAATTATTGAGGAGGCTATTGGAACTATGGAAACGATGGAAAGTTTGTTGGGCGAACAGGAATGCATGAAATTGCACATTGGCATGATTGTGGAGGCTACCGTGGTAGAGGTGACCGATGATGAGGTCGTGGTAGACTTCGGGTATCAGAGTGAAGGTTCTGTGGCCTTCGACCAATGGACTTTGGGTGGGACCAAGGACACCGTAGCCCCCACTGTGAAACCGGGCGACAAAGTGACCCTGAAGGTTATTGCCAGCGAAAACCAGGATGGTCTGGTTGTTCTGAGCAAAATCAAGGCTGAAGCTGACCAGGCTTGGCTGAAACTGCCGGAAGAACTGGCTGACAAGAAGACTGTTCAGGTAAAAGGCCTGCGGGCTGTAAAAGGCGGCCTGACTGTTTCCTATGATGGACTGACTGGCTTCATCCCTGCTTCTCATCTGGATCTGAAGCATGTGGATGATGTGAAGGAATATGAAGGCAAAGACCTGGAAGTTTCCCTGCTGGAAATCAACCCGGAAAAGAAACGTCTGGTATTCTCCCGGAGAAACGTCCTGCGTGAAGAACGGGCTGCCAAGAACGCTGCCTATAAAGAAGAAAGAGCCAAACGGGAAGAAGAACGGAAAGAAGCCCTGGAAAAGGCTTTCCAGACCTTCCATGAAGGCGAAACTGTGGAAGGGACCATCAAGAGCATCGTTGATTTCGGTATGTTCGTGGAAATCGCTCCCATGGTCCAGGGCCTGGTGCACATCTCTGAAGTGTCCTGGGACCGCAGCGTGAAACCGGCTGACCTGTACAAAGTGGGCGAAAAGATCAATGTGTACATCAAAGGCCTGGATGAAGAAAAAGGCCGGATCAGCCTGTCCATCAAAGCTCTCCAGGAAGATCCCTGGGTGGCTGCTGCCAAGGAATTCCATGTGGGCGATGTAGTGACCGGTACTGTGGTACGGTTCCTGCCCTTCGGTGCCATTGTGAAACTGAACGACAAGAACGAAGGCATGATCCACATTTCCGAAATCGCTGAACAGCGGATTGAAAAACCGGAAGATGTTCTGGAAATCGGCCAGGAAGTGAAAGTGAAAGTCCTGCGTGTGGATACCGAACACAAGAAGATTGCCCTGAGCATCACCAAAGCCAAGGAAGATGCCGAAAAGGCTGAAATGCGTCAGTATCTGGGCAAGAAGAGCACTCTGTCCCAGGGCCTGGGTGAAAAACTGGCTGAAGCGGAAGCCGAAGCAGAAGCTCACAAATAAGCTGTCGGAATAAGCGGGGTTTATACAGATGAAAAGCCGGGAGAGCCGTAAAATCGATCACATCAAGTATGCCGTGCACCTTGAGGATGGTCCAAGGGCCACCGGCTTTTCTGATGTGCAGGTGATGCATCGCTGCCTGCCCCAGGTGGACCGGAGGAAAGTGGACCTTTCCACCAGCCTGCCCGGGGTGGGCATTCTGCCCCACCCTCTGGTGATCGACGCCATAACGGGAGGGGCGGAGAAAGTCACCCATCTGAACCGGAAACTGGCCCTGATCGCCCGGGAAACCGGGTGTCCCATGGCCGTAGGGTCTCAGTACGGAGCCGTCCGGTCCGGAGAGTATGCAGACACCTACAAAGTGGTCCGGGAGGAAAATCCCGACGGGGTGATCTTTGCCAACGTCAGTGCACTGGCCACTCCGGAGGAAGCCCGCCGGGCTGTGGACATGGTGGAAGCCCAGGCCCTGGAGATCCATCTCAACAGTGCCCAGGAATTGGCCATGGAAGAAGGGGACCGGGATTTTTCCCTCTGGCTGGAACAGATCGCCGCTATCTGTGAACAGTCGGAAGTCCCTGTAATCGTGAAGGAAACAGGCTGCGGTATGGAACGGGAAGACGCCAGACGGCTGCTGGACTGCGGGGTATCCATCCTGGATCCCGGCGGGGCCGGCGGCACCAATTTCCCGGCCATTGAATGCTGCCGCAACCGGGAAGGGAACAAAGAACTGATCGAGTGGGGCATTCCTTCGGCCCTGTCCCTTCTGGAAGTGGTGGAAGCCAAAGGCTGGCAAAAGGGCATTATCGCTTCGGGAGGCATCCGGACGGCCCTGGACGTGTTCAAGGCCCAGATGCTGGGAGCCAATGCTGTGGGGATGGCTGGAAATATCCTCCGTTTTGTCCGGAACGGCGGGGGACCCCAAAGAGCCATAGACTGGATCCGGCAGCTGCTGGAAGCTGTGAAAGATTTTTACACCCTCACCGGGTGTACCAGAGTGGAGGACCTGCGGCAGGTGCGGTATTATGTTACCGGGGACCTGGCCGCAGCGGTCCGCGCTCTTCCCTACGGGGAAAAATGAATTTAACTGAAAGAGGTTCTTTCCATGAGCAAACCCATAGTTGCCATTGTCGGCAGACCCAATGTCGGCAAATCAACACTATTTAACATATTTGCCGACAGCCGGATCTCCATTGTGGAAGATACCCCCGGTGTGACCCGGGACCGTCTCTATGCTGACGCGGAATGGCTGGACCGGAAATTCACCATGGTGGATACCGGGGGCATTGAAATGCAGAATACTGATTCCATTGCGGTTTCCATCCGCCAGCAGGCGGAAATTGCCGTGCGGGAAGCGGATGTGATCCTGTTTGTGTGTGATGCCCGGACGGGGATTACCAACGACGATATGGAAGTGGCCAAAATGCTCCGCCAGTCCAAAAAACCGGTGGTGCTGGCCGTGAATAAGGCAGATACTCCCAAACAGGAGGCAGAAGCCTACGAATTCTACAACCTGGGCATCGGGGAACCCTACCTGATTTCCGCCTCCAACCGGCTGAATCTGGGGGACCTGCTGGATGCCGTGGTGGAGAAATTCCCTCCGGAATCCGACGATGACGAGGACAATGAAGACGTGATCAAGGTGGCCATCATCGGCCGGCCCAATGTGGGCAAATCCTCCATCTTCAACGATATTATCGGCCAGACCCGTTCCATTGTCAGCGACGTGGCGGGCACCACCCGGGACGCCATCGACGTGCCGGTGGAAAAAGACGGCCAGACTTACCTGTTCATCGATACTGCCGGCATGCGCCGGAAAGGGAAAATCGACGAACCCATCGAAAAATACAGCATCATCCGGACTCTCCGGGCTGTGGACCGGAGCGACGTGGTGCTCCTGGTACTCAACGCCGAGGAAGGAATTACGGAACAGGACAAGAAAATCGCCGGCTATGCCCATGAGGCAGGGAAGGGCATCGTAATCGTGGTGAACAAATGGGATCTGTATCCCAACAAGACGGTGATGTCCACGGAAGAATTCACCAAGAACATCCGCCACGAACTGATCTTCATGCCCTACGCCAATGTGGTGTACGTATCCGCTCTGACCCAGCAGCGGATCAGCCGGCTGCCGGAAATGATCAAGGATGCGGCGGAAGCCAACGCCATGCGGATTTCCACCAGCGTGCTGAACCAGGTGGTCACCGATGCGGTGGCCATGAACCAGCCGCCTATGGAAAAAGGCAAACGGCTGAAGATCCTCTACACCACTCAGGTGAAGGTAAAACCGCCCACTTTCGTGATTTTCTGCAACGAACCGGAGATCATGCACTTCTCCTACCAGCGGTATCTGGAAAATCAGCTGCGGGAAGCCTTCGGGTTCAAGGGCACGCCCATCAACATCATCGTCCGGGGCAAGAACGAGGACGAGGCATAAGGACGGTTGATGATTATGGATTACTTTCTCAGTGCACTGATCGGGTATCTCCTGGGGTCCATTTCCTGCGGGCTGCTGCTGGTGAAGCTGGTATGCGGCATCGATATCCGGGATTATGGCAG
>NZ_FR902112.1:39353-39632 GCF_000437815.1 Acidaminococcus sp. CAG:542 | reverse complement strand
GGCAGCCACAACATCGGTGCCACCAATGTGTTCCGGACCGTCGGGGCCCGGATGGCATCCTTTGTGCTTCTGGGGGATCTGCTGAAAGGGGTGCTGGCCCTGTACCTGGTGAACCGGTTTGTTTCTCCGGATCTGACGGTACAGCTGGTATGCGCCGCCTGTGCCATACTGGGCCACAGCTTTTCCTGGATGTGTGGATTCAAGGGAGGCAAAGGGGTGGCCACCGGTCTGGGGATCCTGCTGTACTTCATGCCGGAAGTGGCGGTGTTTTCTCTGACC
>NZ_FR902112.1:31624-39274 GCF_000437815.1 Acidaminococcus sp. CAG:542 | reverse complement strand
GTCCATCCTGGCGGCTCTGGCGGCTCCTTTTTCCGCCTGGTACCTGGGGTATGACTGGAAACTGGTGGCCTTTGCAGGCCTGTGTGCCATCGTTGTGGTGGCCCGTCACTACCAGAACATGATCCGCTTGAAAAATGGCACAGAAAGCAAGATCCGGCAGGGACATTGGAAAAAATGATAGGGGTGTGAAAGGATTTACACCCCGGTCACGGGTCGCGGGCCATGGGCCGCGAGCCTGGACGCTGAATCCGGTTGTTCTTTTTCTATAGAATGATAAGGTAACATCGGTTGGAATCAAAAAACGGGTCTTCGGTTTGCACCAACAAGCCCGCGACTCGAGACCCGCGACCAAAGGGCTGTTGCACCTGCAACAGCCCTTTCTATTTGCAAAGGAGTTGAAACCATGAAAGCAGCTGTGATTGGGGCCGGGAGCTGGGGAACGGTACTGGCCCAGATCCTTTCGGACAACGGCCGGGACGTGTGCCTGTGGGCTCGGAACCCGGAGAAGGCGGCAAAGATCCGGGAAACCCGCTGCAACGGGGATTACCTGCCGGATTTCCGGCTTTCCCCCTCCATCCAGGTGACGGCGGATTTAAAGGAAGCTGTCACGGGAGCGGAAGTCCTGGTGTTCGTGGTGCCTTCCAAAGGGATGGGGTCCATTGCCCGGCAGGTGGCGGCCATCACGGACTGCCGCAGCCAGGTGATCCTTACCTGCACCAAGGGATTTGATCTTGCCACCCATAAACTGATGACGGATATCCTGGAGGAAACTTTCCCCCGGGCCCGGGCCATTGCTGCCCTCAGCGGTCCCAACCTGGCCCGGGAAATCGCCCAGCAGCAGCCGGCTGCCACGGTGATTGCCTGCCGGGAGATGAAAGAGGCCCGGTTCCTCCAGCAGTGCTTCCTGACTCCCTACTTCCGTCCCTATACCTCCACGGATCTTGTGGGGGTGGAACTGTGCGGCTGTGTGAAGAACTGCATTGCCCTGGTGGGAGGGATGCTGTCCGGCCTGGGGCTGGGAGAAAATGCCCAGGCGGGGCTGATCACCCGGGGACTGGCGGAACTGACCCGGCTGGGGGTGAAGATGGGAGCCCGGCGGGCCACTTTCTTTGGTCTGGCCGGGGTGGGGGACCTGATTGCCACCTGCACCAGCCCTCTCAGCCGGAACCGGTCCGCCGGCTATGCCCTGGCTCAGGGCAAGACCCTGGAGGAGATCACCGGCGGCACCCATATGGTCATCGAAGGGATCAACGCCACGCCGGTGGTCCGGGAACTGGCCCGGGCCCATCAGGTGGAAATGCCCATCATCGAACAGCTGTACCAGGTGCTGTTCCAGGGAAAGGATGTGCGCCAGGCCATCGGGGATTTGATGAAAAGAACTGCCAAGAAAGAGTAGCATTATTCCACGCACTATGATATAATGTCTTCCTAGGAAGGATTAACATTCTTATGGAAAGGATAGATAACACATGAACAACGAGAAGAAATCAGAATTTTATTTGGTAAGAGAAGAAATTCTTCCAGAAGCAATCAAAAAGACCATCCTGGTCAAAGAAATCCTGAAGCGGGGCAAAATGAAGACTGTCAACGAGGCCGTAAGCAAAGTGGGGCTCAGCCGCAGTGCTTACTACAAATACAAGGATTATGTCTTCCCGTTTTACGATGCCAGCAAGGAAAAGGTCATTACCATTTCTCTGCTGCTGGAACACAAGCCCGGGGTACTTTCCAGTGTGCTGAACACGATTGCTGCCGATGGGGGGAGCGTCATCACCATCAACCAGGGTGTGCCTCTCCAGGGTGTGGCCAATACCACCATTTCGGTGGAGACCAAGTACCTGAACATCGATATGGAAGCCCTGATGGACAAACTCCGGCTCATTGACGGAGTGAAGCGGCTGGACGTGCTGGGCCAGGTGGACTGACCCGGGAAAGAAAAACAGAGGAACCGGCTTCCCGGAAGGGGTAAAACAGGATATCTGCAGGATTTTCAGAGGGCTGTCGTTTTCGGCAGCCCCTTTACAACAGGAGGATGAGGGGAATTGGCTAAGAACGAACAGAAGAAAATCAACATCGGACTGCTGGGAGCCGGCACCGTGGGGGGCGGTGTGATCCTGGTGCTGAACCAGAACCGGCCGCTGATCACCGAACGGGTGGGGGCGGAAATCTGCATCAAAAAGGTCCTGGCCCGTCATCCGGAAAAGGTCCGGGCCTTGGATGCCTCCCTGGCCACCACAGACAAAATCGAAGACATTGTCAACGATCCGGACATTGACATTGTGGTGGAACTGATGGGACGGGAACACCCGGCCCTGGAATACATGGAGGCGGCGCTGAAAGCCGGCAAGAACGTGGTCACCGCCAACAAGGACGTAGTGGCCGTCCATGGAAAGGAACTGTTCGAACTGGCGGCGGCCAACCATGTGGACTTCCTGTTCGAAGCGGCGGTGGCCGGGGGGATTCCCATTATCCGTCCTTTGAAGGAAAGCCTGGCAGCCAACAAAATCAGCAAGATCATGGGGATTATCAACGGTACCACCAACTTCATGCTTACCAAAATGACCCAGGATCATATGGATTTTGCGGAAGTGCTGAAGGAAGCCCAGGACAAGGGTTATGCGGAAAGCGACCCTACCGCCGACGTGGGGGGCTTCGACGCGGCCCGGAAGATTGCCATCCTGGCCTCCATTGCCTTCAACAGCCGGGTGAGCCTGGACGATGTGTATGTGGAAGGCATCGACAAGATTTCTTCCCGGGACATTGAATACGCTGACGAACTGGGCTATGTAATCAAGCTCCTGGGGATCGCCAAGCAGAAGGAAGGCAAAGGGGTCAGCGCCCGGGTCCATCCCACCATGCTCCGGAAGGACCATCCCCTG
Organism: Acidaminococcus sp. CAG:542; assembly: GCF_000437815.1. Lineage (NCBI taxonomy): Bacteria > Bacillati > Bacillota > Negativicutes > Acidaminococcales > Acidaminococcaceae > Acidaminococcus > Acidaminococcus sp. CAG:542. The sequence goes on along the minus strand of NZ_FR902112.1, from coordinate 36,398 downwards.
GCTACGGTGAACGATGTGTTCAACGCGGTGTATGTGGAAGGCCAGCCTGTAGGAGAAGCCATGTTCTTCGGCCGGGGCGCCGGACGGATGCCTACGGCCAGTGCCGTATGCGGGGATATCATCGAAAGCACCCGGAACATCCTGGCCGGCTGCACCGGCCGGGTGGGCTGCACCTGCTACGAAGCCAAACCCATGCTGCCCCTGGAAGAAATCATCTCTCCCTGCTACATCCGGATGCTGGTGGAAGACCAGCCCGGTGTCTGGGCCACCATTGCCTCCGCCTTCGGGGAAAACAAGGTCAGCCTGAAGACCGTTGTCCAGAAACGGTCCCTGGGCACCTTGGCGGAAATCGTGGTGATCACCTACGGGGTCTCTGAGTTCGCCCTGCGGAAAGCCGCCGACGCCCTGTCCAAACTGGCTGTGGTAGCCCGGATCTGCAACATCATCCGGGTGGAAGACAGCACCCTGGACTGAGGAAAGAGGCGCTGACCATGGCAGATATGTTGAAAAAAGTGACGGTACAGGTCCCTGCCACCTCCGCCAACTGCGGACCCGGGTTTGACTGCCTGGGGCTGGCCTGTACCCTGTACAACCGGTTCACCTATGAACGGGTGCCGGAAGCAGAAGGCATCCAGGTGGAAGCGGAGGGCCAGGGAGGGGAATCCCTGCCCCAGGGCCGGAACAACCTGGCGGCGGAAGCTTTCTGCATCCTTTGGGAAAAACTGGGGAAACCGGCCACCGGCCTGCGGATCTCCACCCGGATCGAAGTTCCCGTATCCCGGGGCCTGGGCAGCAGTTCCACTGCCATTGTGGCCGGGCTTACAGCGGCCAATGCCCTGGCGGGCAGCCCTCTTTCCAAAGAGGAGCTGGTGACGGAAGCCACCCGGATCGAAGGCCACCCGGACAATGTGGCTCCGGCCATTCTGGGGGGCATTACTGTGAATGTCATGGAAGAGGGGAAGGTGGAAAGCCTGAAGCTTGCCCTGGCCAGACCCCTTCAGCTGGTGGTGCTGGTGCCCTCCATCCCCCTGCCCACTTCCAAGGCCCGGGCGGCTCTGCCCCAGGAAGTGTCCCACAAAGATGCGGTGTACAATGTAAGCCGGGCGGCTCTCCTGGTAGGGTCTCTTTTGACCGGGGACTATCACTTCCTGCGGACGGCCCTGGAAGACCGGCTCCACCAGCCCTATCGTCTGCCCCTGATCCCGGGAGCGGAAGAAGCCCTGGAAGGGGCCCGGCAGGCGGGAGCCTACAATGGAATCATTTCCGGCGCCGGTTCCACCCTGTTGGCTTATGTGCCGGCGGAGGGAGATGCCCGGAAGGTGGGAGAAGCCATGGCGGCGCCCTTCCGGAAACGGAACATTGAAACGGCTCTCCATGTGCTGGACATTGATCCGGAGGGAGCCAGAGTCATCGATATCCAATAAGGAGGAATCACCATGCTGCAGTTCCATTATATCCATCATGCCTGTTTCACCCTGTCTGACGGGAAGACCACCCTGCTGTTCGACCCCTATCTGGAGGGGAATCCGGAAGGCCTGAAGCCGGAGGATGTGGCAGCGGACGTGATCTTCATTTCCCATTATCACGGGGACCATCTGGGTTCTGCCTATGAAATCGCCAAAAAACAGGATGCCCTGATCATTTCCACGGCAGAAATCGCCAATGATGCAGCCCAACACGGGCTCCGGTCCCATGCCATGCACCTGGGGGGCACCCATCAGTTCCCCTTCGGCCGGGTGCGGGTGACCCCCGCCTTCCACGGCAGCGGTATTGCAGGCGGCCACTCCTGCGGGTTCATGGTGGAATTCGGGGGAAAGACCGTGTATTTTGCCGGGGACACCAGTGTGTTCGGGGATATGGCTCTGCTGCCCCGGCTGGAAACCATCGATGTGGCCCTTCTGCCCATCGGGGACAACTTCACCATGGGCCCCAAAGACGCCCGTCTGGCGGCGGAACTGCTGAATGTGCCCCTGGTGATCCCCATCCACTACAACACCTGGCCTCTCATCGCCCAGGATCCTGCAGCTTTTAAGAAGGAAGTGGAAACCACCACCCAAAGCAAAGTGCTGGTGGTGGAACCGGGGAAGACGGTGGAATTGTAAAAAAAAGGGGGTGTGAAAAGGTTCACACCCTCGGTCACTGGTCTCTCGGCCAGTGACCAGTGACAACCAGAGGGGGTGACGCATTGCGTCACCCCCTCCTTTACAATACGCCTCAAGTAAAGTACAATGATGATTGTTGAGTTCCAGTCGCACCTTACTATAAACTGCTTGGAGTGATTTTCATGAATTTGTATCTTGGGGTCATTGTAGGTTATGCGCTTTTGCTGATCCTCCTGGGTCATCTGGTGGGGAAACATGTGAAAGGTGCAGCGGACTTCTTTGTGGGCGGACGCTCCTTCAATGCGGGGCTTTTGTTCACAACCCTGATTGCAGCCAACATCGGAGCAGGTTCCACAGTGGGGGTAACGGGACTGGCGTACAAATTCGGGGTTTCCAGCTGGTGGTGGATCGGCTGCAGCGGCCTGGGGTCCCTGATCCTGGCTTATATTGTAGGGCCGGCTGTGTGGAAAGTGGCCCGGAAGTACAATCTGTATACCATGGGGGATTATCTGGATTTCCGCTATTCCCACGCTTTCCGGGGAGTCACCTCCACCATGATGGCCATCGGCACCCTGGCTCTTTTTTCCGGCCAGCTGCTGGGCATTGCCTGGATCCTGAACGTGGTGGCGGGGATTGAAAAACTCTACGGCATCATCATCGCCGCGGTGGTTGTGACCCTGTACTTTTCCGCCGGGGGCATCAAAAGTGCCGCCATTGTGAATATCATCGAACTGATCGTGATCCTCATGGGATTCTGCATTGCCACACCCTTTGCCCTCCAGTATGTGGGAGGATGGAGCGGACTCCAGGCCGCTGTGGCCAGCCATATGGCCGATCCGGCCCTGACGGCGAAGTATTTTGCCTGGGATGGCATGGGCACCACCGCCATTGTGGGGTATTTCCTCATGCTGACCCCGGCTTTCTGCATCTCTCCGGGGCTCATCGGGAAAGTCTATGCGGCCAAAGATGAAAAAGCCGTCCGGGTGGGGACCCTGTGGAACGGCATCGTCCAACTGGCGTTCGCTTTCCTGCCCATGCTTATCGGCATGTGCGCCTATGCGGCCTTTCCGGATCTGGGGAACCAGGAACTGGCCCTGCCCAAGGCCATGAAGGAAATGATGCCTTTCGGGGTATCCGCACTGGCTCTTTCTGCTATTTTTGCCGCGGAAGTGAGCACCTGTGATACGGTGCTGTATATGCTGGCCACTTCTTTATCCAAGGATTTGTACAAAACCTTCTTCCGTCCGGATATTTCCGATGAGGAACTGCTGAAGGTCAGCCGGAAACTGACGGTGCTCTGCGGCATCGCCGGGATCTTCATTGCCTGCTACATGGCCAACATCATTACCGCTTTGGCCATTTTCTATTCCCTGATGACCGTATCTCTGGCAGCTCCCTTCCTGTTCGGCCTGTTTACGGAAAAAGCCTCCACCCGGGGGGCCTTCTGTTCCGCCGTGCTGGGGGTGGCTGTGGTGCTGGGGCTGAAGTTTTTCAATGGAGGCAAGGGCATCGGCATCCTGAATTCCACCAGCCTGGGGATCATTGTGGCTGCTGTGGTGATGCTGGTGAGCCTGTGGGTGTTCCCCCGGCAAAAAACTGGGGAAAAATAAGGAAGACAGTGGGGAAGGGGAGCCTGGCTCCCAAAAATCTATTGAGTAACGAGGTATGACCCATTGAACAAGAAACAGAAACGGCTGGCCCTGGGCCTTGTACTGGCCGGCCTTTTGGGGACCGGCACCGCCTGGGCCTCTCCCCTGGAACAGGGTGTGAAGCCGGCGGAAACCGTTCTTTTGGACGAAACTGACGGACCGCTGTCCCATGTCCAGAAAAAGAAACAGGACAAGAAAGAAAAAGTACAGAGAAAAGAAGAAGTCCGGAAAACAGATGAGGAGCAGGAGAAAAAGCCCCTGAGCTTCCGGGAACGGATCCGGCGGCACCGGAAAGAAGAGGACAAAAAGGACCGGAAACAGAAAAAAGCCCAGGACCTGCAGGAGAAGAAACCGGCCCGGGAAGAAAAGACTCATACGGCGGAACCTCCCAAAAAGGAAAAACGCCGGGACAGAGAAAATGAACGTCCCAGGACTCCGGTGATCCGGGATCTGGGGCCGGCGGACCAGGACAGCCTGGTGATCCGGAAGGGTATGATCGCTGTAGTGGGAGAAAAGCTTACCCTGCCCCGGTGGCCGGACCCGGACAAACTGCTGAAGCTGGAAAACCAGGACCGTGTGATCACGGATCCCAGCCTGCAGATCATCATCAACCATCTGACCACCAGGGCGAAGATCTGGGAACTGCCGGACAACTACCAGGAAGTGACCATTGCCGGACCCGGCGAAGCCACCCGGGACCAGGCGGTGGTGCTGCTCCGCCGGTACAATCCCAAACTGCCCATCAAGGCCACCCCGGAACAGATCGTGGATCTGTACTACCAGGAAGCCAGCCGGGAAGGGCTCCGGTGGGACATCGTGTTCTGCCAGGCCCTGCTGGAAACCGGATTCTTCCGGTTCGGGGGCACGGTGGTCCCGGCCCAGAACAACTTCTGCGGTCTGGGGACCACCAGCGCTACGGTCCAGGGCGCCTGGTTCCCCACTCCCAGGGACGGGGTCCAGGCCCATGTCCAGCATCTTATGGCCTATACCACCGACCGGCTGCCGGCCACCCCGGTGATCGAC
>NZ_FR902112.1:31364-31553 GCF_000437815.1 Acidaminococcus sp. CAG:542 | reverse complement strand
GTCCAGAACGGCTTCTACACCCGCTGGTCCCAGCTCAACGGCAAATGGGCCACCGGCAGCTATTATGCGGAGAAGATCCTGAATCTCCACGAACAAATGAAAAAAATCATCGCCATTTCCGGCAATGACTGGGATGGAGGCGTATTGAAATGATGCACATTGTACTGGTGGAGCCGGAAATCCCCGGGA
>NZ_FR902112.1:27552-31315 GCF_000437815.1 Acidaminococcus sp. CAG:542 | reverse complement strand
CCGCCACAGGAGCCAGTCTCCATCTGGTCCGGCCCCTGGGCTTTTCCGTGGATGACAAATACCTGAAACGGGCCGGTCTGGACTATTGGCACCTGGTGGACATCCACTATTATGATTCCGTGGAAGAAGTGCTGGCCGCCTATCCGGACAGCCCCCGCTTCCTCTTGACCACCCACGCCCACAAATCCTACAGCCGGGTCCATTACGGACCTGATTCCCTGCTGATCTTCGGCAAGGAGAGCGCCGGCCTCCCGGAAGACTTCCGGCTGGCCCATGGGGAGGAATGTGTGCGGATCCCCATGGTTTCCGAAGCCCGGTCCCTGAACCTGGCCAATTCGGTTTCCATTGTCCTTTACGAAGCTTTGCGGCAAAACGATTTTGATCTTCAGGAGGGAACCATATGATCTGTATCAAGGAGTTTGAGTTTGACGCAGCCCATTATCTGCCCAATTACCACGGCAAATGTGAACATCTCCACGGCCACACCTACAAGCTGGTGGTGAAGGTGGAAGGCCATCCGGACCAGGAAGGCATGGTGCTGGATTTTGTCCAGTTCAAGCACACGGTGAAGGATCTGGTGGTGGACCAGCTGGACCATCACTGCCTCAACGACATCCTGCCCCAGCCTTCTGCGGAAAACATTGCTGTCTGGGTGTGGAACAAACTGAAGGAACCGCTCACCGGGGCCAACTATGCCCTCTATGAAGTCCAGGTCTGGGAAACCAAGACCAGCGGCATTGTGTACCGGGGTGAATCATGCTGAAAGATGTCCAGGCGCAGCAGGATCTGCGTCACATTGCACTGAAACATGTGGGCATCCGGAACCTCCGGTGGCCCATTGTGCTGGCGGACCGGGAAAAAGGCAGCCAGCATACGGTGGCGGAAGTGGCCCTGGCAGTGGATCTGCCCCAGGAACAGCGGGGCACCCACATGAGCCGTTTCGTGGAATGCCTGAAGCAGGTGGGCCCCATCCGTCCCCACGAACTGGAAGAAGTGCTGGACGGGCTCCGGCAGAAACTGGAAGCCCGGAAGGCCCTGTTGGAATTTTCCTGCCCCTATTTCATCACCAAAAAGGCTCCTGTCAGCGGCATCGAAAGCTATCTGGACGTGGACTGCCATTTCAAGGCGGAAAAAGGGGACACCTTCTCCCTGGAAGTGGGCGTGGATGTACCCATCCACACCCTGTGCCCCTGTTCCAAGGAAATCAGTAAATACGGGGCCCACAACCAGCGGGCCTGGGCCCGGATCCGCATCCGTTCTTCCCAGCCGGTGTGGATCGAAGAACTGGTGGATATGGCGGAAAAAGGCGCTTCCACTCCTCTGTATTCTCTTTTGAAACGGCCGGATGAAAAATGCGTCACAGAAATGGCTTATGAGAATCCCCGGTTCGTGGAGGACGCGGTCCGGGAAATCGCTTTGCAGCTCAATGCCGATCCCCGGATCGACTGGTATACGGTCACGGTGGAAAGCGAGGAGAGCATCCACAACCACAATGCCTTTGCTACAGTAGAAAAAGAGGTGTGACATGTATCTGACCATTCCTCCTGAACGGATCCGTTATGAAATGGAAAAAATCGAAGTCCATCCCATGGGCATCCAGCTTATGGAACCCAAGGCTTCCGTGCTGCCCCTGAAACTGCTCCAGATCCGCACTCCCGCCGCCAACATCCTGAAACAGGAAATGCTGGCTCTGGGAGGGGAATGTGTGAACCCCAAGGGCACCATCAACTGCAGCCTGGACCGGGTGGATGTGATCCTTCTGGGAAACCGGCGGCAGTACCGGGACCTGGTGAAGAAGCTGGGCTCCATGGCCAACTGGTTCGGGATCCAGGCCATTATGGACGATCTGTGGGAGTTTTTGGAACCGGGGACCCTGGTGACGGTACTGGCCGACGGCCGGAAGCTGACCTATGAGAAAATGCGGGTCATGGGGATTTTGAACGTGACCCCGGATTCCTTCTATGCCGGTTCCCGGATCAGCGGAGAACAGGCCCTTTTGGCCAAGGCGGAAACCATGCTCCGGGACGGGGCGGACCTGCTGGATATCGGAGGAGAATCCACCCGGCCGGGAGCGGATCCGGTGACTCCGGAAGAGGAAAAACGCCGGGTAACCGGGGCTCTGGCTGCTTTGCGGAAGCATTTCCCGGAGAGCATCCTCAGTGTGGATACCTACCATGCAGAGACGGCGGAAGCGGCTCTGGAAGCCGGGGCGGATATCATCAACGACGTTACCGCCGCTACCGGGGACGGCCGGATGCTGGATGTGGCTGCCCGGGCCAAGGCTCCCCTGGTGCTCATGCACATGCGGGGCACCCCCAAGACCATGATGGGGGACGAACTGAAGACCTACCACAATGTGGCGGGAGAAGTGTCTCAGTATCTGCTGGAGCGGGCGGCAGCCTGCCAGGCAGCGGGACTGGGGAAGGACAAGGTGATCCTGGATCCGGGCCTGGGCTTTGCCAAGGACCTGGAAGGGAACCTGGCACTGTGCAGCGGGCTGGGGGAAATGACCGGACACGGGATCCCGGTGCTCCTGGCCGGCTCCCGGAAGGGGTTCATCGGCAAGGTGCTAGGTGGGCTTCCCACTGAAGAACGGCTGGAAGGGACCATGGCCCTTTCGGCTGCCGCCGTGTACGCTGGCGCCCAGATGGTCCGGGTCCACGATGTGAAGGAAAATGTCCGGCTGATCCGGATGCTGGAGGCGATCCGGGCATGTCAGTAGCCTATGTGGCCCTGGGCAGCAACCTGGGGGACAAAGAACAGAATATCCGCCGGGCCCTGGAACTGATGGAGCACCATGGAATCCAGGTGATCCAGGTATCTCCCCTTATTACCACGGAACCCTATGGGGTGACGGACCAGCCGGAATTCCTCAACGGAGCGGCGGAAGTGGAGTGGCCGGGGGATGCGGAAAGTCTCCTCCATACCCTTCTGGCCATTGAGCTGGAAATGGGCCGGCAGCGGAAACGCCATTGGGGAGAACGAAACATCGACCTGGATCTGCTCCTTTTCGGAGATCAGCAGATCCACAGCCATGACCTGGTGCTGCCCCATCCGGACATGGCCAACCGAAGCTTTGTGCTGGAGCCTCTGGCAGCCATCGGGGCCCAGGTGGTCCACCCGGTGCTCCATCGGACCATCGGGGAACTGTGGGAGGAACTCCGGCAAAAAGAAGACAAACAACGAAACAAATGACGAAAGCAGGGAATCATAATGGGTGAACGTGTGAAGACAGGTGCGGTCCTGTTCTTTCTGTATGCAGTTTTATTTGCGGTTTCTCAATTCTACCAGGTGGTGCCGGGCCTCAGCGGGCTCCGGATCCAGGCCATGCTGTCCGTACCCTACGGGCTGATCTTCGGCCGGACCGGGGCGGTGGCAGCGGCTCTGGGGGCAGCAGCGGGGATGGCCCTCACCGGGGGCAACTCCAATTTCATCCCCATTGAATTCCTGGGGGCCCTGCTGTCCGCCTATCTGCCCTTCCGGGTGTGGCAGGGGATGCGGTCTCCCCAGGAACCCTACCTGTGTGTGGAAGACCAGCGGACGGCTACCATGTTCTTTATCCTGAGCCTGATCGGAGCCGTACCCATGGCAGTGTTCCCTGCGGTGGGCGGGGACCTGTACCAGGTGGTGCCCTTCCCGGCATCCTATCCCCGGATCTTCCTGGCTTCCCTGGTGTTTACGGTGGTGGGGGGCTTTCTGGTGTACAGCCAGGCGGCACCCCGGATGTTCCGGGGGGCGGGAGAAGCCCTGTGGAACCGGATCC
>NZ_FR902112.1:0-27471 GCF_000437815.1 Acidaminococcus sp. CAG:542 | reverse complement strand
TTACCGGAGGCTTTCTGGGGCTGGGGCTGGCCTTTATCTTCCCCAATGAATTTGAACTGATCATTGTGGAATATGTAATGGGGATCTTTGCGGCGCTCCTGTTCATCCTGACGGCTGTGTGAGGAACTTTCCATGATGTATGTACTGACCTTCATTGTCCAGCTGCTGCTGGTGCTGACCTTTCTCTGGACCTGCAGCACCGTGTTCCTGGGCCTTGTGACCCGGCGGAAAAAACGGCCGGTGGTGGCGGGACCCAGCCGGGTCGCCGTGCTGGTGTGTGCCCATAACGAGGCCAATGTGGTGGGCAAACTGTTCCAGAGCCTGGAAGATCAGGACTACCCTGGTGAGCTGTACCGGGTGTTCCTGCTGGCGGATCACTGTGACGATGCCACGGCGGAGGTAGGACGCCGGTACCCTCATGTAACCGTGCTGGAAAGGCAGGAAGGACCCCGGACCGGGAAAGGGGCGGTGCTCAGCTGGGGCATCCCCCGGATCCGGAAACAGTACGGACGGGAATTCAGCCATATTGTGATTTTTGATGCGGACAATATGGCAGACCGGGGATTTTTGTCCGCCCTGGATTGGAGTTTCCGCCGGGGCGCCCGGCTGGTGATGGGGAACCGGCTGCCTCTCAACCCCTTTGACAATCTGATCTCCCAGTGGTACAGCATGTACTGGCTCAGTGTGGATCTGTTCAGCAAACCCCGGTACAATGTGGATCTGCCCGGGATCATCTCCGGCACCGGGTTCGGGTTCGATGCTTCTTTGCTGGAACCGGACGGCTGGCATACCCGGACTATTGTGGAAGACATGGAATTTTCCATGCAGCAGAATTTTAAGGGTGTCTTCTCTGAATACCAGGACAAAGCCCGGTTCTATGACGAACAGCCGGTGACCCTCCGGGGCATGGTGAGCCAGCTCCGCCGGTGGATGACCGGGAACTACCAGATTGCCCGGCTGTACCGGAAGGAATGGCTGGCCCATTTCCGGGCCCGGCCGGACGCCCGGCTCATCGATAATTTCGTCCCCATGCTTATGTGCGTGGTGTTCGGGTTCTATTTCCTCACCAATGTACTGTGGGTGGGAAACCGGGCCTTGAATGGACTTCCACCTCTGGCCGGCAAGGACATCCTTTGGTGGACCATGCTCTATGTGCTGAGCCTTGTTATGGGCACCTGCGCCATCAAAGCCGGAGATCTGCCGGTGAAGAAAATGCTTCCCGGGATCCTTACAGGAGGGTTCTTCTGCATTTTCCTGTCCCTGGTGGCCGTCTGCTCCGTATTCTTTCCCCAGAAGAAATGGATCCCCATCGCCCATGTCCACGAGGCAGGGCCGGAGAAGTAGGGGGCAGCAAAGCTGACCGTTGACAAAGGGGCTGTTGCATGGGCAACAGCCCCTTCTTATGGTATAATGGATACAGAATATTCAGCCAGAGGAGGGATTGGGATGAAAAAAATGACACGGAACCTGGTGGGTCTCCTGACGGTGCTCCTGAGCCTGCTGTGGGCTTCTGCAGCCCTGGCTTCTTCTCCCATCAGTGCTGACGGAACCTTTAACGGTATCCGCATGGCCGGCAAAGTACGGGTGGTGGAATACAATCCGGACATCAAAGTCCAAGTGGTCACCAGTTTTCCGGATCTGAAGGTGAAAGTGGTGGATCATTTTCCGTCCGCCATCGGGGAATGGCAGTTCGTGGAATACGGCGAAGACTTTACCATCCAGTTCGTCACCAGTTTTCCGGACATCCGGATCAAGTACGTGACCAGTTTCCCGGGGATGCCTTGATGTGAGTGGAGAGTGAAGAGTGCAGAGGGAAGGGGAACCACCCCTTCCTTTTTTTTTCATTTCATCATATAATAAACTATTGAGACTTTTTACTACCGATTAGTTACTCTATATAGAAGGGAAACAGAAAACCAATGACCAAAAGTTACACCATTCTGAATTACGGCTGTCAGATGAACGAGAGTGATTCGGAACATTATGCCGGGCAGCTGTCCGACCTGGGGTACCATTATACGGAAGACTATCACGATGCGGATGTGATCCTCATCAACACCTGCTGCGTCCGGGAAAGCGCGGAAAAGAAGATCCTGGGAAAAATCGGGGAGATGAAGCAGATCAAACGGGAAGATCCTTCCAAGGTCCTGTGCGTTACCGGCTGCATGGCCCAAAAAGACGGGGAGGACTTTTTGAAAAAGTATCCCCAGGTGGACCTGCTTATCGGCACTGCCCATGTAAACAACTTCAGCGCCATTTTGCAGGATTATCTCCAGCAGAACGACCGGAAGGCGGGGATGTACAACGATCTGACGGTAATGCCCAGGGAATTCGAGGGGCATTTCGTCCGGAAAAGCAGCTATGCCGCCTGGGTACCCATCATGTACGGCTGCAACAATTTCTGCACCTACTGCATCGTCCCCTATGTCCGGGGTCGGGAACGGAGCCGGAGCGCCGATGCCATCTGTGAAGAAATCAAGCATGCCGTGGACCAGGGCTACCGGGAATTCACCCTTCTGGGCCAGAACGTGAACTCCTACGGCAAGGACCGGGGAGAAAAGGATGCCTTTGCCGCTCTCCTCCGCCAGGTGGACGCCATCCCCGGGGTGGAACGGGTTCGGTACATGACCAGCCATCCCCGTGACATGAGCGAGGAACTGATCCGCACTGTGGCGGAAAGCAAACATGTGTGCAAGCATTTCCACATCCCTGTCCAAAGCGGCAGCACCCGGATCATGCAGGCCATGAACCGGGGCTACACCCGGGAATCCTACCTGCAACTGGTGGACACCATCCGGAAATATGTGCCGGAGGCAGTGCTTACCACTGACATCATCGTAGGCTTCCCCGGGGAAACGGAAGAAGATTTTGCAGAGACCCTGAGCCTGTTCGATACCGTCAGCTACGACGCCGCCTATACCTTCATCTATTCCAGACGGTCCGGGACCCCGGCTGCCACCATGGCAGATCAGGTGCCGGACAAGGTGAAGAAGGAACGGCTGAACCGGCTTATGGAACTTCAGAACCGGCACAGCCTGAAACACAATCAGAAACTGGTGGGACGCACCCTGCCTGTGATGGTGGAAGGGCTCAGCCACAACAACAGCAAAATGTGGAGCGGCCGCACCGATGGGAACAAACTGGTGCTGTGGCCGGTGGGAGAGCGGTTCTTCAACCCGGGAGATGTGGTCCCGGTGACCATCGAAACCGCCCAGACCTGGCTCCTTAAAGGTCGTGCTGCCTTATGACCGCCCTTACACCCATGCTCCAGCAGTATCTGGAAATCAAGGAACAGCACAAGGACGAGCTGCTGTTCTTCCGACTGGGGGATTTCTACGAACTGTTCAATGAAGACGCCCTTACCGCTTCCCGGGAACTGAACCTGACCCTGACCAAACGGGCCGGAGGAAAGGCCGGTGCTTCCAGTTCCATGCCCATGTGCGGGGTGCCCTTCCATTCGGTGGACGGGTACCTGGCCAAGCTGATCCGGAAAGGGTACAAAATCGCCATCTGCGACCAGATGGAAGATCCGAAAAAAGCCGTGGGCATCGTGAAGCGCCAGGTGACCAAGATCCTGACCCCGGGCACGGTGCTCAGCGACGCGGTGCTGGAAGAGAACCACAACCAGTACCTGGCCTGCCTGGAACAGAATCAGGACACCCTGTGCCTTTCCTACGCCGACGTATCCACCGGGGAATGTGCCTGGTACACCGCCCGGGGCAAAGACCGGGAAGAAGCAGTGCTGGACCAGCTGTACCGGATCCAGCCGGCGGAACTGGTGCTTACCGAACCCAACGAAGCTTTCGGTACCCTCCTGGACAAAATGGTCCAGAAGCTGCCGGACTGCATGATCAACCACTGGGACCCCATCCCGGAACTGGATTACTTCACCCGCCATTTCGGCAGTGACAGCCCGGGGGCAAAAATCCCTCTGGTCCGGGGCACTGTGGAGCACATGCTCCAGTACATCCACGAAAATGTGAAAAGTGACCTGGCCCAGATCAACCGGCTCCGGGAAATCACCACCGATGCGGTGATGAACCTGGACGCCACCGCCATCCGGAACCTGGAACTGGTGAAGAACATGAAGGACGGCACCCGCCACGGCACCCTGCTGGATGTACTGGACTACACCCGCACCGCCATGGGGGCCCGGCAGCTCCGCCAGTGGGTGGAAGCACCCCTTCTGGACACCGCCCGGATCCGGCTCCGGCAGCAGGCCATCGGTACCCTGGTGGACAATGCCCGGCTCCGGACGGACCTGGGGGATGCCCTGGGGGAAATCACCGACCTGGAACGGATCCTGTCCCGGATCGAAGTGGGTTCCGCCAACGCCCGTGACCTGGCTTCCCTGCGGACCGCTCTCCGGGCCCTGCCCCAGGTGAAAAATCTGCTGGACCAGGTGCCCCAGGGTCTGCTCCATACCCTGGACAGCCGGATCAGCCTCCATGAGGACCTGCTGGATGAACTGGAACGGGGCATTGTGGACGACCCGCCCTTTACCGTCCGGGAAGGGGGCATGATCCGGAAAGGCTTCAACGCCGAACTGGACGAAGTCCATGATATTGCGGAAAACAACAACCAGTGGATGCTGAACTTCGAACAGAAAATCAAGGATCAGACCGGCATCAAGAATCTGAAGGTGGGGTACAACAAGGTCTTCGGCTACTACATCGAAGTGTCCAAAGGCCAGGTGTCCCAGGTGCCGGATACCTTTATCCGGAAGCAGACCCTGGTGAACGGGGAACGGTACATTGTGCCGGAACTGAAGGAATTCGAAAACAAAATCCTCAGCGCCAAGGAAAAGATCCAGCAGCTGGAATACTACCTGTTCAACGAGATCCGCCAGGATATCCGGGGCCATCTGGTGGAAGTCCAGGAAACCGCCCGGGCCCTGGGGGTGCTGGATGTGCTCTATTCCCTTGCCATGGCTGCCTTCAAGGGGAACTATGTGTGCCCCCGGCTCAATGACCGGCAGGAAATCACCATCAAAGACGGCCGGCACCCGGTGGTGGAAAAGCTCCTGGAACGGGAACTGTTCGTGCCCAACGATGTGCATCTGAACAACACCGATGAACGGCTGATCATCCTTACCGGCCCCAACATGGCCGGGAAATCCACCTACATGCGCCAGGTGGCCCTTTTGACCCTCATGACTCAGATGGGCAGCTTCATCCCGGCCCGGGAAGCGGACGTGTGCCCGGTGGACCGGATCTTTACCCGGGTGGGGGCCAGCGACGACCTGGCCACCGGCCAGAGCACATTCATGGTGGAAATGAACGAAGTGGCCAACATCCTGAAATACGCCACCAGCCGCAGCCTGATCATCCTGGATGAAGTGGGCCGGGGCACCAGCACCTACGACGGCATGAGCATTGCCCGGGCGGTGGTGGAGTACATCAACGACAGAATCAAGGCCAAGACCCTTTTTGCCACCCATTATCACGAACTGATCGAACTGGAACAGCTGGATCCGGGGATCAAAAACTATTCCGTGGCCGTAAAGGAAAAAGGGAAGGAAGTGGTGTTCCTCCGGCGGATCGTCCCCGGGGGCACCGATAAAAGTTACGGGATCCATGTGGCCCGGCTGGCAGGGCTGCCGGAAAAAGTGGTGAAACGGGCGGATGAACTGCTGGAAGAATACACCGCCCAGGGAACGGCCGTGAAACCGGCGGCACCGGCTCCGGCCAAAACCCCTGCACCCAAAGAAGAGAATCTCCAGCCCAGTCTCTTCGGAGACGTGATCGGAGACACCCTCCGGAACTTGGATGTGATGACCATGACGCCCCTGGAAGCCCTGAACACCCTGTACAAGCTCCAGGAAGAAGCCAAACGGGAAGGAGGCCGCAGCTGATGAGTGTCAAAGTGCAGCTGCTGGACCAGAACACCTCCAACCAGATCGCAGCCGGGGAAGTGGTGGAAAAACCCGCTTCCGTGGTGAAGGAACTGGTGGAGAATTCTCTGGATGCCGGCGCCGATACCATAGAAGTGAGCATTTTCGCCGGGGGGACGGAATTCATCCGGGTCCGGGACAACGGGTCCGGCATGGACGAAGCCAACGCCCGGATGGCCATCCTGCGCCATGCCACCAGCAAGATCGTGAAAGCGGACGACCTGCTGACCCTCCATACCCTGGGATTCCGGGGAGAGGCCCTGCCCAGCATCGCCTCTGTATCCCACTTCACCCTGCTCACCCGGGAGACCGGGGCGGAATTCGCCACCCGGATCACCCTTGACGGAGGAGAGGACCTGGACGTGGAAACCATGGGGGGCGACGTGGGCACCACCATTACGGTAAAGGACCTGTTCTACAATGTGCCTGCCCGGCGGAAGTTTCTCCGGACGGTGAATACCGAAGGCCGCTACATCAGCGACATCCTGTCCAAGATCGCCCTGTCCCGGCCCGATGTGCACATTGTCCTTACCCGGGACGACAAGGAAGTCATCAACACGCCGGGCAGCGGGGACCTGGTGGATACCATTGAATCCCTGTACGGGAAAGAAGTGACCAAGGAACTCTTGACGGTGGATTATGCCCAGGACGGGATCACCCTGAAAGGGTTCATCAGCCGTCCCACTCTGCTGAAGGGCACCCGCCAGTGGCAGACCCTGTTCGTGAACGGCCGGTGCATCAACAACCGTATGGTGAGCAAGGCCATCGACCATGCCTACCAGTCCCAGATTCCCAAGGCCGGGTTCCCCTTTGCGGTGCTGAACATCGGCATCGATACCCACCTCATCGACATCAACGTCCATCCCCAGAAAAGCGAGATCAAATTCGGGGATGAAAGTGCCGTGTACCGGGCGGTGTACCATGGCCTGTGCCAGGCTCTTACCCAGCCCATGGCCGGGAAGAGGGAAGGGGACGGGTCCGTGGCCCTGGCCCAGCCCGGGTTCCGGAAAATGGAACCGCCGCTGGCGGGAGTTCCGGCCGGGAGAGCCCCTGAACCGGAACAGAAGCCCCTGTTCCAGGGGGGCGACAAAGGGTACCAGCCCCGGACCAGCGCCTTCGGACGGAGCTATGCCTCCAGTCCTTCCGGCAGCTACGGACAGCCGGTGTGGAAGGTCCCAGATGCCATTTCCGAAGACACCACGGCGAAATTCTTTGCAGCCCAGCGCCGGGACGACCTGGGAGCCTCCGGGGAAACGGCCGGTGCCGGGAATCCGGCTCCTGAAGGGGAGGCCCTGCCGGCATCCCGACCGGGAGAAGAGGCTTCTCCCAGCGATGAGACCCTTACGGAAGAAGCCCGGGACGGCGCTTTGGCCAGCGGTGTGGACCTGATCTGGCCTCTGGGCCAGGTGGACCGGGTGTTCATCATCGCCCAGTCGGAAACTGCCCTGTATCTTATCGACCAGCATGCCGCCCACGAGCGGATCATGTACGACAAATTCATCCGCCAGCAGCAGGAAATCCCCTCCCAGCAGCTGCTGCTCCCTCTCTTCCTCAATGTGACCCGGCCCGATGTGGACCTGATCGAGGAATATCGGGATGAATTTTTGAAGCTGGGGGTGGATGTGGAACCGGCGGGAGAAACCTCCCTCCGGGTGTCCGCCCTGCCGGCGGATGTGGAAAGCAGCCAGGCGGAAGGGTTCATTGAAGACATCCTGAAGCTGCTGTCGGAAAACAAAAAAATCAAGGCCAGCGACCTGCGGGAAAGCGTGCTCCATTACGCCGCCTGCCACAGCGCCATCCGGGCCGGGGAAGTGCTGAACATCCGGCAGATGCGTCAGCTGATCCTGGAGCTTCTCAACACGGAGCATCCCTTTACCTGTCCCCATGGCCGGCCCTGTATGATCCAGCTGACCAGCGACGAACTGTACCATATGTTCAAACGAACCTGAGGAAGGAGCGATCCATTCATGTCCATCTATGCGGTGACGGCCATCCGGAAATGCGGCACCGAACTGTACAACGAAGCCCAAAGCTGGGCCCGCACCCTGGATCTGCCCTATATTCCCCGGCCCATCCACGGTACCCTGGACCAGCTGCTTCGGGACAGGGGGCTGAAGGCGGTGCTGGTGGCCACCCATCAGGGACCCCAGGTGTATACGGAAGAAGGGATCCTGAAATACCATCCCTCCATGGGGGTGCCCCGGATCCGGAACCTGAAGCGGGGCGGGTCGGACCATCTGGCCCAGGCCTGCGGCTTCCGGCCCGGCATGCGGGTACTGGACTGCACCCTGGGCCTGGCGGCAGATGCAGTGGTGGCCTCCTTCCTGGTGGGCCCTGCCGGGAAAGTGGTGGGGCTGGAAGCCTCCCCGGTGCTGTACTGGGCTGTGTCCCAGGGACTGCAGCACTACGAGATCGAGGACCCGGACATTACCGCCAGCCTCCGGCGGATTGAACCTCGGCTGGGGAAGGCGGAGGACCTTTTGCCCGCTTTTCCTGCCGATTCCTTCGATGTGGTCTATTTTGACCCCATGTTCCGGAAACCGGTGGGGAATTCTGCCAGCATGCAGCCGCTCCGGCCCGCTTCCTACCACAAGCCCCTGGATGCCGGGATGATCCGGGACGCCCTGCGGCTGGCCCCCCGGGTGGTGGTAAAGGAGCGGGACGAAGACCTGCTCCGGAGCCTGGGAGCCCGGGAAATCCAGGGAGGCAAATACAGCAAGCTCCGGTACGGTATCATCCTCCGGGAGGAAGGGGACCAGGATGGAAAATAAACCCAGAGTCATTGCCATCATCGGCCCCACTGCCACCGGCAAAAGCCACTGCGGCATCGCCCTGGCCCAAAAACTGGGGGGAGAGATCATTTCCGGAGATTCCATGCTGGTGTTCAAACACATGGACATTGCCACCGCCAAACCCACGGCGGAAGAACTGGCCCTGGTGCCCCACCATCTGGTGGATATCCTGGAACCGGACGGCAAATTTTCCGTGGTGGATTTCCAGCAGCAGGCGGACCGGCTGATCCGGGACTGCAATGCCCGGGGGAAAGTGCCCATCCTGGTGGGAGGCACCGGCCTGTACATTAAGGCCCTGCTGGAAGCTTACGATTTTTCCCGGGTGGACGAATCTTCTGCCCTGCGCCGGCAGCTGGAGGAATTCGCCGACCGGGAAGGGAATGAGGCCCTTCATGACAAGCTGAAAGTATTAGACCCGGTAAAGGCCAATGAATTGAAGATTAACGACAGAAGGCGTATAATAAGGGCAATCGAAACGATCCGGGGCGGGGACCGGGTGTCCACGGCCAAGGCCACTGAAAGTCCCTACCAGGCGGTCGTATTCGGGTTGACAATGCCTCGCGATTCTTTGTATGAGCGGATCAACCGGCGGGTTGATCTTATGGTGGAACAGGGCCTTTTTGAAGAAACCAGGAAGCTGGTGGCCATGGGGGTGCCGGAAACGGCCCAGTCCATGAAGAGCATCGGGTACCGGCAGGTGCTTCAGTATTTCCATGGTGAATGGACAAAAGAAGAAGCCATCGCCAAACTGAAACAGGCCACCCGGAACTTTGCCAAGCGCCAGATCACCTGGTACAAGAAAATGCCCTACATCCAGTGGTTCCAGCTGGACGATCCTCCCGATTACGGGAAATGTGTCGCAGCCATGCTGGCAGCCCTGGCAGAACAGAAGTTTATTCCGCAACAGGAACCCTGAGGCGTTAAGCGGCCCTTCGGCCACTGAAGCTCAAGGCGGATGCTGCCCAGGCAGACTCCGTGCCAAATCCCAACAAGAGAGAAGGAATACCTATGACAACAGGTAACAATAAACCATTGAATTTACAGGACAGCTTTCTGAACAAAGTACGCAGCGAAAAAAAGACCATTGTGGTGTATCTCCTTAATGGCTTCCAGGTCCGTGGCAGGGTCTGGGGCTTCGACAACTTCACTGTCATCATGGAAAGTGAAGGGAAGCAGCAGCTGATCTACAAACATGCCATCTCCACCATCGCTCCCTTGGAAAACGAAGCAATTCTAGTGCTGAAAAAAGGGAATGATCAGGGTGTCACTAAGGAATAAACTGGAAAAAGAAATCAATCTGTTTTTGGAATATCTGACAGTGGAACTGGGGCTGGCCTACAACACCCGGGAATCCTATGGCCGGGATCTCCGTCTGTTTGCAGGCTGGATCAAAAAGCCCCTGGAAGAAGTCCAGCGGGAAGATATCCTGGGGTACATGCGGATGCTGAAGCAGCACCAGTACGCCCCCACCTCTGCTTCCCGGAAACTGGCGGCACTCAAGGCCTTTTTCCGCTTTATGACCGCCGAAGGTTTCCTGGAAGAGGATCCTTCGGAAGTGGTGGAAGCAGGGAGCCGGGGAGTGGTGCTTCCCAAGGTCATGAGCCTGGAGGAAGTGAAGCAGCTGTTTTCCGCTCCCGACCTGACCCAGCCGGAAGGTTTCCGGGACCGGACCATGCTGGAAGTGATGTACGCTACGGGCATGCGGGTTTCCGAACTGCTGAACCTGAAACGGGCCAGTGTGAACCTGGAGACCCGGTATGTGATCGCCTACGGGAAAGGATCCAAGGAGCGGCTGATCCCTCTGGGACAGTACGCCATCCAGTTCCTGAAAAAGTACCTGGCGGAAGTGCGGCCTCTTTTTGTGAAGAACGGGAAGGACGATGACAGCCTGTTCCTGACCATCCGGGGCACCGGCATGACCCGTCAGCGGTTCTGGCAGATCATCCGGGCTTACGGAGTGAAGGCGGGGATCCAGAAGCCTCTTACACCCCACATCCTCCGGCATTCTTTCGCCACCCACATGCTGGACAACGGGGCGGACCTCCGGACGGTCCAGGAGCTTCTGGGCCATGCGGACATTTCCACCACTCAGATCTATACCCATCTTACCAACAACCGGCTGAAAAAAGTCTTCGACAAAACCCATCCCAGAGCGTAACGAGGTGAAAAACCATGATGAAAACCACACTCTTAATGGGCCTGATGACCGGTCTCCTGCTGCTGATCGGCGACTATATCGGCGGCAGCAGCGGCATGACCGTGATGCTGGCCTTTTCTTTGATTTCCAATGTGCTGCTGT
Source organism: Acidaminococcus sp. CAG:542 (assembly GCF_000437815.1). Taxonomy (NCBI): domain Bacteria; kingdom Bacillati; phylum Bacillota; class Negativicutes; order Acidaminococcales; family Acidaminococcaceae; genus Acidaminococcus; species Acidaminococcus sp. CAG:542. The sequence goes on along the minus strand of NZ_FR902112.1, from coordinate 16,487 downwards.
ACTGGTACAGTGACAAACTGGTCATTGCCCAGTACGGGGCCCAGCCGGTGGACGCTCAAAGCGCTCCCCAGCTGTACGGCATTGTGGAAAGCCTGGCCCGCCGGGCCCAGCTGCCCATGCCCCGGGTGTATGTGGTGGATACGGCGCTGCCCAATGCCTTTGCCACCGGACGGAATCCGGAACATGCGGCGGTCTGTGTCACCACAGGCCTCATGGAGATGCTCACGCCCCGGGAAGTGGCCGGGGTGCTGGGCCACGAAATGAGCCATGTGAAGCACAACGATATCCTGATCAGCACCATTGCCGCCGGCATGGCCGGGATCATTTCCGTCATGGCCCGGTTCGCCTTCTGGTTCGGCGGGGACCGGGATGACCGGCGGAACAATCCGTTGGCCGGGATCCTGATGCTGGTGCTGACGCCTTTGGCCGCGGCGGTGATCCAGCTGGCCATTTCCCGTACCCGGGAATACATGGCCGATTTCACCGGGGGCCAGCTCAGCGGGGACCCGGATGCCCTGGCAGACGCCCTGGAAAAGATCGAAGGGTATGCCCGTACCCGGACCATGCCCCGGGCCACGGAAGCCACGGCCCATATGTTCATCATTTCTCCGTTCTCTGCCAAAGATGCCCAGGCCATTTTCAGTACCCATCCGCCTACCGAAAAGCGGATCGAACGCCTGCGCCAGGAGGCCCAGGAAATGCGCAGCCGGGGCATGATCGACCCGGTGGTGTAAGGGGGAAAAAAGGGGGGGGTGTTGCACGTCCTGTGCAACACCCCCCTTTTTTTATGAATCGTTACAATGTCCACGATCTGCCATACAGGATGCCTTATTTATACCATCCTGCAGGGCAATGTATTCTGTATAGGCACAATCTTCATTGTGTAACAAATAAGATAACGGTTATAGTTATCAATATTCAGACTATTCCCTTGAATTTGTGACTTTATTGTGCTACAATATTCCAGTAACGAAGGTCAGCCGGGCTGGAGCCGGCTGACGCGCTGCATGGTTTCATTATTTTTTATTTAGAGGGGGTTTCAAAAATGGAGAGGATGATTATTAAATTATCCATGTTCCACACATTGGCATTGGGTGTACTTTCCATCTGGTTCGGTGACTGGCTGAGAGCCAAATTCCCGTTCCTGAAGAAGTACTGCCTGCCTGGTGCAGTTGTCGGCGGTACGATTTTTGCCATTATCAGTTTATTGCTTTACAACGCGGGCATCTGCGAACTGCAATTTGACTACAAGGTAGCCAACAGCCTGTTCTACTGCATCTTCTTTGCCGCCAGCGGTGCGGCAGCCAGCCTGAGCCTGCTGAAAACCGGCGGCAAATACGTGGTGCTGTTCTGCATTTCCGCTGCCGTCCTGGCCGCTCTTCAGAACGGTATCGCCCTGGGCCTGGGCTCTGTACTGAAGGTTCCGCCTCTGCTGTCCATGATGACCGGTTCCATTCCCATGACCGGGGGCCACGGCAACGCCGCAGCCTTTGCTCCCATCGCCGTACAGTTCGGCCAGAGCAATGCCATGGAAGCCGCCATCGCTGCAGCCACCTTTGGTCTGATCTCCGGCGCCATCATCGGCGGGCCTTTTGGCCGGTTCATCGTCCGGAGACATCACCTGGAAGATCCTGCTCTGGATGGGAAGGGTGAAATGGAAGAAGAATCCGGGAAGTCCACCATGGGCAACCTGATGCACAAAGGGGATGTGGTCCAGGCCATGTACCTGATGTGCTTCGCCCTGGGGGTTGGCGGTGCCGTGTTCACCGTGCTGAAAGCCCTGCACATCTCCTTCCCGATCCACGTATGCTGCATGTTTGCCGGCATCCTGATCCGTCTGTTCTTTGACGCCAAGAAGGGCGCAGATCATACGGCCCTGTATGAAGGCATCGATACCGTTGGGGACTTCTCCCTGGGTCTGTTCGTGTCCATGTCCATCATTTCCATGAAACTGTGGACCCTGGCCGGCATGGGCCTCCAGCTGTTCATCCTCTGCATGGCCCAGGCCATTTTCATCATCTTCTACTCCTATTTCGTGGATTTCTTCGGAATGGGCAAGAACTACGATGCAGCAGTCATCGCCGTTGGTCATACCGGGTTCGGCCTGGGTGCCGTGCCCGTATCCATGGTAACCATGACGGCCGTGTGCAAGAAGTACCGTTACTCCAAACTGGCCTTCTTCGTGGTACCGGTTATCGGTGGGTTCCTGAGCAACATCACCAACGCCATCATCATCAGTAAGTTCCTGGACATTGCACATACCATGCAAATGGCCATGGGGCTGTAAGCGCAAGGATAGTCAACAGAATATCCAATCACACAAAGAGGATCCTGCTCCAGAGGGTCCTCTTTTCGCATATCTGAGAAAATTTCCCAAACCCGCATCCCGCCTTGCGTTCCATGAACACACGTTTTTGTCAAGTCTTTTATATTTTTTCAGCCGTGATATAATGATACCGATTTGTCAGGAGGGGAGGGAGAAACATGCACATTGCCGGCTGGCAGAAAGTATCCCTGGTGGATTACCCGGGGAAAGTGGCCTGCACCCTGTTTACCGGGGGATGCAATCTCCGGTGTCCCTACTGCCACAACAGCGAGCTCCTGGAAGGCGAAATGCCCTCCCAGGATATGGAGGAAGTGATGGCCTATCTGGACGCCCGGAAGGGCATCCTGGACGGTGTGGTGGTCAGCGGAGGAGAGCCCTGTCTCCAGCCTGATCTGGCAGCCTTCCTGGCACGGCTGAAGGAAAAAGATCTTTTGGTGAAGCTGGATACCAACGGGTGTTATCCGGACCTTCTGGGAGAGATCCTGAACCGGCACCTGGTGGATTACGTGGCCATGGACTGGAAAAACGCTCCGGAAGACTACGCCCTTACTGTGGGCCGGGAGGTATCCCCTCTGGAACAGGTGACCGGGAGCCTGGATAAGCTCCTTTCCGGATCCGTCCCCTTCGAGCTTCGTACAACCGTTGTGGAACAGCTCCACACCGAACGTTCGTTTGAAAAAATCCGGGATTACCTGGAGCCGCTCCTTGCCAAAAAAGGGAAAAAGATCCCGGCTTTTTATCTCCAGGCTTTCAAGGACCGGGACACCGTCCCCTTTGCCGGCTTCACTGCTCCGGATAAAAAATCCCTGGAACGGTATGCAGCCTTGCTGGAGCCCCTGGCGGACAAGGTTGGACTGCGGGGCGTATGACACAACATCTAGTATACAACGTTGTATATTACCACCATATATTGACAAGCGTTCCAATACGGGCTACAATGAAAGAGCATTTTGGAAGAGCAATCAAGAGAAAGAGGGAATGGAGCCATGTATTCAGTGGTAAAACGCGATGGCCAGATCGTTGATTTTGACGTGACCAAGATCAGCAGTGCCATTACCAAAGCATTCGAAGCACTTCACAAAAACTACCATCCCAGCATCATCAACATGCTGGCTCTGCAAGTCACTGCCGACTTCGATCCCAAGATTAAGGACAATCTGATCAGCGTGGAAAGCATCCAGGACAGTGTGGAAAAGGTACTGTCCGATTCCGGCTATGCCGATGTGGCAAAGGCCTATATCCTGTACCGGAAACAGCGGGAGCAGATCCGGAACGTGAATTCCTCCCTGCTGAACTACAAGGAACTGGTGGACAACTACCTCCATGTCAACGACTGGCGGGTAAAGGAAAATTCCACGGTCACCTATTCCGTAGGGGGCCTGATCCTGTCCAACAGCGGAGCCATTACCGCTAACTACTGGCTGAATGAAATCTACGACAAGGAAGTGGCTGACGCCCACAAAAGCGCTGCCATGCATATCCACGATCTGAGCATGCTCACCGGCTACTGCGCCGGCTGGAGCCTGAAACAGCTGATCCAGGAAGGACTGGGTGGCATCCCCGGGAAGATCACTTCTTCTCCCGCGAGCCACCTGTCCACCCTGTGCAACCAGATGGTGAACTTCCTGGGCATCATGCAGAACGAATGGGCCGGAGCCCAGGCTTTCTCTTCTTTTGATACCTATCTGGCGCCTTTTGTGAAAAAGGACAACCTGAGCTATAAGGAAGTGAAGCAGTGCGTCCAGTCCTTCATCTACGGGGTGAACACTCCCAGCCGGTGGGGTACCCAGGCACCGTTTTCCAACATCACCCTGGACTGGACCGTCCCCGACGACCTGAAAGACGTGCCTGCCATTGTGGGGGGTAAGGAACAGGACTTCACCTATGGGGACTGCAAGAAGGAAATGGATATGGTGAACAAGGCCTTCATCGAAAACATGATCGAAGGGGACGCCAACGGGAGAGGCTTCCAGTATCCCATTCCCACCTATTCCATTACCAAGGATTTCGACTGGAGCGATACGGAAAACAACCGGCTGCTCTTTGAAATGACCGCCAAATATGGCACTCCTTACTTCTCCAACTACATCAATTCCGACATGAAACCCAGCGATGTCCGGAGCATGTGCTGCCGGCTGCGGCTGGATCTCCGGGAGCTGCGGAAGAAATCCGGGGGCTTCTTCGGGTCCGGGGAATCCACCGGGTCCGTAGGGGTGGTCACCATCAACATGCCCCGGATTGCCTACCTGGCCAAGGACAAAGATGATTTTTACCGCCGACTGGACCATATGATGGACATTGCCGCCCGGAGCCTGAAGACCAAACGGACCGTAATCACCAAGCTGCTGGATGCCGGGCTCTATCCCTACACCAAACGGTACCTGGGCACCTTCAAGAACCACTTCAGTACCATCGGGCTCATTGGCATGAACGAAGTGGGGCTCAACGCCAACTGGCTCCGGAAGGACCTGACCCATCCGGAAACCCTGGAATTCACCAAGGAAGTGCTGACCCATATGCGGGAACGGCTGAAGGATTACCAGGAACAGTACGGAGACCTGTACAACCTGGAAGCCACTCCGGCGGAATCCACCACCTACCGGCTGGCCAAGCACGACAAGGAACAGTATCCGGACATCATCACCGCCAACGAACACGGAACCCCGTATTACACCAACTCCTCCCATCTGCCGGTGGGGTATACGGAAGACCTGTTCACCGCCCTGGATATGGAAGATGATCTCCAGACCCTGTACACCTCCGGTACCGTATTCCATGCCTTCCTGGGCGAAAAACTGCCGGATTGGAACTCTGCCGCCGGTCTGGTGCGGAAGATTGCCAACAACTACAAGCTGCCCTATTTTACCTTGTCTCCCACCTACAGCATCTGCCGGGAACACGGGTATCTGAACGGGGAACAGTACACCTGCCCCTACTGCGGCAAGAAGACCGAAGTCTACAGCCGGATCACCGGATATTATCGGCCGGTGCAGAACTGGAACGACGGGAAGATCCAGGAATTCAAGGACCGGAAAGTCTATGACCTGGGCCAATCCCATCTGAACAAAGAAGAAGCCAAAGGCCAGCGGCCCCAGTTCCGCAAACCGGCGGTGAAACCGGCTCCCACTGAAGCCAAACAGGTGGTCAGCGCCGGCAGGGACAAAGGCTGGATCCTGTTCGGGACCCACACCTGCCCCAACTGCAAAATGGCTGTGAAAGAACTGGAAAAACACGGAGCCGCCTTTACAGAGATCTTCGCCGAAGAACATCCGGAACTGGCGGAAAAATACCAGGTGCAGAGCGCACCCACCCTGCTGGTAACCCAGGGAGACACCCTGAACAAAATCGAAGGGTTCGGACCCATCCGGGCCTTCATCAAGAAGCAGGGGATGTAAAAGAAAAAGGGATGTTGCACGGGCAACATCCCTTTTTTGTCTCGAGACTCGAGACCGAACCGCTGCGACCGGCCCTGCGGAGCCTAACCGATTGGCCGGTAGAAATCCGTAGGGGGATGACCAAGGGCTGCGAAGCAATCCCGCCCGGTCATCCCGTATGCACGGACGAATGATGGAGCGGCGGCAGAGAAAAAACCGCCCAGAGAGCCCTCCAGAACGCCATACAGGAGAAAAGCCGGTATGTGGCCAAACGCATCATGCCAGGTTGAGAAAAACGGCAATGCCTGGCTAATGTAAAAACGATAAAAAGTATTGACTTTAAAGTAAAAGGATGGCCTGTTGAGAGGAGAAAATAAGATGAAAGTTAGGTATATTGGCCCCAATCAAGGGGTAGATGCGTTTACAAGTAATAAAATTTATGCAGTTGTTGGGGTCAAGGTTCCTTGGATAAAAATCATAGATGATTCGGGAGAAGACTATGTTTATTTGATTAACGAACCTCGTTTGCTGGATAGTGAGGTATCTGGTAAGTTTGAAATTGTTGAAGATGATGAAAATGGTACGTTAAAAAAAGCTTTTGACGAAGCAAAAAAATGGGCAAATCCAAACTGATTTTTATCGAAGAAAATCCCCCTGCTCCGGCAGCGGGCTTTTCTTCTGCCTGAATTTCATAGTGTTATACAAGGGCACCGGGAAACCGGCTGCCCTATTTTTATGCACAAAAAGGAGAGATGCAAGATGAAGAATATGAAAACTATGGCCCTGGCTCTGGCAGCCGGTGTGGAACGCGGCTTTCCAGACTTTGAAAAAGTGCGCAAATTTTGCTCTGCTGATTTTTGAAAAGTTGGCAAAAAGTTGGCAAAACAGGCATGAAAAAAGGAACGGTGTGAAACGTCCAAACTGGTTTAAAAACCCCAAAACCCGCATGTTTACAAGGTTTTTAACAGTATGTGACGCTAACCCGTTCCCGTAATAAGCATTGGTGGAGATGAGGGGAGTCGAACCCCTGTCCGAAAGCATTGCCATGCGAACTTCTCCGAGCGCAGACTGCATATTTTGTTTCGCAGCCGGCTTGCCTGCAGACGGGCCAGTCGACCTGCTATCTCGATGGGTTTCCCTGTCATCCTCCGAGAATTGGATGGCAGGTATCCTGCAAGTGTCGTCTATTCTTCTTCAGCAGGAATGAAGAGGAAAGACGTTAGCAATTTAAGCTGCTAAAGCGTAAGAATCGTCTGCGTTTATAACGCGTTTCCACCGTTTAATGGGGTTGGCGGAATCCCAGCTCGCTTATCGCACACCATCTACCCCCGTCGAAACCGGTACATCCCCAGGTATAGTGTGTACATTGTATTTTATCATGCCCATGTGGCTCCGTCAAGGGAGGCCAGGATTTCCCGGGCCCGGTCCACATCTTTTTCTTCCACATCGATGTAGTACATATCCCGGTCGATTTTTCCTTTAGGGCCAAAATCCCGGATATCCAGCTTGGCACCGCAGCCGCAGGCGGGGGCTTCGCTGGGAAGGGAGGTGGAGGAAAAGGAAATGCCGGCGTTTTTCAGGGCTTCTTTGGCAGTTTGCCAGTGGGCTTTGCAGCCTTTTTCCTTATAAACAGTGATCTTTTTGGTGAAAAATCCCATAAGGGGCCTCCTTTCAAATAGCAGATAATATTTTAAGCAAAGAATTATTATTTATTTACTATTATATCACATTATCCCCTTTCTTTCCTCCTGTTTTTATGGTATCATGGACTTGTCAGAAAAGATTGTCGACGAAGGCTGACAACCATACCATTTGCTTGTGAGGAGGAATTTTTTATGGAACAGAAATTCTACAAATGCGCTCATTGTGGGAAGATCATCGCTGTTGTGAAAGAAACCGGCGTGCCGGTAATGTGCTGCGGCCAGAAGATGGATGAACTGGTGCCCAATACCACGGACGCCGCTCAGGAAAAACATGTGCCGGTAGTGGAAGTTTCCGGCAATATCGTAACGGTGACCGTTGGTTCCGTGCTCCATCCCATGCAGCCGGAACATTACATTGAATGGATCTCCCTGCACACCAAACAGGGGAACCAGAGAAAAGAACTGAAGCCGGGGGATGCTCCCAAGGCCGTGTTCGCCCTGGTGGATGGGGATGAAGTGGAATCCGCTTACGCTTACTGCAACCTCCATGGGCTGTGGAAAAAGTGAATTTGGTTGTTAACGGTTAATAGTCAATGGCCGTTGGATGCCAGCACAGCTGGCTTTGAATGGATAAAAAGGACCTGCCGAACATCCGGCAGGCCCTTTTTTATGCTATAATCAACATAAAATCCCTGTCAAGGAGGCCTTTCCCATGTCGTTTCCCCTTTTCTGCATCACCAACCGGCATTTGTACTCCATGCCCTTTCTGGACCAGCTGGACCGGATCCTGACCCTTCGTCCGGCGGGAGTGATTTTGCGGGAAAAGGACCTTTCTTTGGAGGAATATGTTTCCCTGGGCCGGCAGGTGCTGGAAAAATGCCGCCGGGCGGGGGTTCCCTGCTGGTTCCATACTTTTGTGGAAGCGGCGCTGGAACTGGAGCCGGAGGGAATCCAGCTGCCCATGCCGGTGCTCCGGGCCTTGCCTCACAGGTGGCGGCAGAAATTCCCAGGGCAAGTGGGGGCCTCCTGCCACAGTCTGGAAGAGGTGCTGGAGGCAGCCTGGCTGGGGGCGGACTGCTGCACCTTCAGCCATATTTATCCCACCCGGTGCAAGCCGGGTCTGGCGCCCCGGGGCCTTGAACAGCTCCGGCAGGTGTGCGCCCAAAGCCCCATCCCCGTCTACGCCCTGGGAGGCATCACCCCGGAAAAGGTCCCGGAACTGAAAGAAGCCGGAGCCGCCGGGGCGGTGATGATGGGGTGGTGGGGAACTGTTGCCAGTCCAACCCCTTGACTTGCAACCTGGTATCCTATAATATGAAGGAATAAAACCAACTGTGAAGGAGTGGGCCTATGAAAAAACAACTGCTGGCCCTGGCGTTTTCCTGCTTTGTCCTTTGGGGCAGCGGGGATGCCCTGGCGGCCAAACCCACTGATTGGAGCCTTCTGGGAGAAAATACTTCCGGAGCCTACTATACGGACCTTGCCTCGTTCCGCCAGGAATCCAGGACCCCGTCCCTGACCCAGGCCACAGCCCGGGCAGTGCTGAAGAATCCCTCGTTCATCCGGCTGCTGGATCACCTGTATGCCAAGGATCTGAAAGAGGATGATTCGGCCAAAGAATGCATTATGGATGTGGAAATCAACCAAGCTGACCACACCTACCGGATCAACCAGATCCAGGTGCTGACCCGGAAAGGGAAGAGCCTGGAAAAGAAAAAGATCAAAGAAGAATTTCTCCCCATTCCTCAGCGGACCTTTGTGGCCGCCCTGGAAAAAGAGATCCAGGCCTGGAATCTGGAGAACAAAAAGGAGCCTGTGAAACATGAAAATCCGCGGATTTGAAAAAATCTCTTCCTATAAAGAGGTGGATTTCCCCCTGCCCAGCCGGCAGACCGCCCGGAGTGCCGGGTACGACATTTATCTGCCGGAAACCGTGACCATTCCGGCCCACAGCCAGAAAATGGTCCCCACCGGAGTAAAGGCCTACATGCAGGACAACGAATACCTGGGCATCCACATCCGGTCCAGCATGGCGGTGAAACGCCACCTGCGCCTGGTGAACAACGAAGGCATTGTGGATGCGGATTACTACAACAATCCAGACAACGAAGGCCATTTGCTGCTGGCCCTGGCCAATGACAGCAGCCAGGACGTGACCCTGGAAAAAGGGGAACGGGTGGCCCAGGGGATTTTCTATACGTATCTGCTGGCCGATGATGACGCCAGGGCTCCCAAACAGGAGCGGAGCGGCGGCTTCGGCAGCACCACGAAATGAGGGATGACCATGACGGACAATAAATGGAAGAAAATGATCGGCCTGGTGGACACCATGGGAGACTGGGGCGGCTACCAGCTGTATGAATGGTTCAAACTGTTCCCGGAACAGCGGGAAACGGCCCTCCGGGAATATATTTATTTGAAGGCTCACCTGATCCGGGGCTGCCTGACGGCCCTGAAAAAGGACCTTTCCAAAGAAGAATGGAATGAATTCTACCTGGCCCTGGGCAAACAGATGGAAGCCACTCCGGATTACAGCTACGGAGCCACCTATGATGGGCTGGTGGAAGCTCTCCGGGGCTACGAAGGCCAGAACCTGGCCCAGCAGAAAGCCATCTTTGCCAAACGGAGCACCATTGACAGCACGGTATATTCCCAGCAGTTTGTAAAAGATTTAACAAATTTCTTCAGCCGGACCCAGGCGGAACTGCGGAAAGGGCTCCGGGACTGAAAAAAGTTGTCTTCGGTAGTGAATAAAGGTTGACAAGTTGAAGATAAACTCCTATACTGTTACCATAACTAAACAAAAGATAGAGGCGCGGAAAACATCAGTAATTCTCTGAGGGACACCGTTGAGGGGAATGAAAGGGGAACCGCCGAAGCAAAGCTGCGGGTGCGCGCTTATGCTGGGATGCAGGTGAACAATCTGCAGACTGTCGCCTTTGGGTGGAGAGCTATCAATGGGAACGGAACCAAGTCCCCTGCCACGGCAGGAGCGGCTTCTTTTCTTGCAGGTCATTGGGCTCGCCTCGATGACCTGCTTTTTTGTCTCCCAAAGGATCAACAAAGGAGAGATGCACAGAATGATCAAAGTGATGGTAAACGGTGCCCTGGGCAGAATGGGGCATACAGTGGTACAAACGGTCCTGCAGCAGAAGGATATGGAACTGGTGGGCGCCGTGGACGTGTTCGGCAAGGACAAAACCGTGGAAGGCTGCCCGGTGGATACGGACCTGGTACAGGCCCTGGAAGCCCATAAGCCCGATGTGGTGGTGGACTTCACCCGGCCGGATGTGGTCATGGGGAACCTGCGGATCATCCTGAACGCCGGGGTCAACGCCGTAGTAGGCACCACCGGCTTCACCCAGGAAAACCTGGGTGAACTGAAGGGCCTGGCGGAAAAGAACAACGTGGGCATCCTGGTTTGTCCCAACTTTGCCATGGGGGCGGTGCTGATGATGAAAATCGCCGCAGAAGTGGCCAAATACTTCCCCCAGGTGGAGATCATCGAAATGCATCATGACAAAAAGCTGGACGCTCCCAGCGGCACGGCCATCCTTACCGCCCAGAAACTGGCGGAAGTCCGGGGCGGCTTTGTCCAGCAGGGGAATCCCGATGAAGTGGAGAAACTGCCCCATGCCAGAGGCAGCGAATATGAAGGGATGCGGATCCACAGCGTACGGCTGCCCGGGTTCGTGGCCAGCCAGGAAATCATCTTCGGCAGCATGGGCGAAACCCTTACGGTGCGCAACGACCCGGTGAGCCGGGAATGCTACATGCCCGGTGTGATGCTGGGCTGCCGGACCATGGTAAACCGCAAGGGCCTGGTGTACGGACTGGATCAGATTCTGGATTAAGGATAAGAGGAGACGAAAATCATGAAAGAATACAACTTGGCAATTCTGGGTGCTACGGGCGCCGTTGGACAGGAATTCATCAATCTGCTGAACGAACGGGACTTCCCCTTCAAAAACCTGAAACTGCTGGCTTCTGCCCGCAGCGCCGGCAAGGAACTCACCGTCCGGGGCAAGACATATAAAGTGGAAGAAGCCAAAGCCGACTCCTTTAATGGGGTGGATGTGGCCCTGTTCGCCGGCGGCAGCATCTCCAAGACCTTTGCTCCCATTGCCGTAAAGGCCGGTGCCGTGGTGATCGACAACTCCAGCACCTACCGGATGGATCCGGATGTGCCTCTGATCGTCCCTGAAGTGAACCCTCAGGACATTACCAAACATCACGGGATCATTGCCAACCCCAACTGTTCCACCATCATCATGGTCATGGCCCTGAAACCCATCTACGATCTGGCCCGGATCAAACGGATCATCGTCTCCACTTACCAGGCTGCTTCCGGCGCCGGCAAAGACGGGCTGGACGAACTGGAAAACCAGATCAAACAGGCTGCCCGGGGCGAAGAAATGACCGCCAAGATCTTCCCCAGCGCCAGCGCCAAGAAACATTTCCCGCTGGCTCTCAACCTGGTGCCCCAGATCGATATCTTCCTGGACAACCTGTACACCAAGGAAGAAATGAAGATGGTCAACGAAACCAAGAAAATCTTCTCCGATCCGGAAATGCGCATTACTGCCACCACCGTCCGTGTTCCCGTATACCGGAGCCACAGCGAATCCGTCAACGTGGAACTGGAACATGACGTGGAACTGGAAGACATCCGCAAGGCTCTGGCCGGCTTCCCCGGCGTGGTGCTCCAGGACGATCCTTCCCAGCAGATCTATCCCATGCCTCTGTACACCTCCGGCAAGAACGATGTGTATGTGGGCCGTCTGAGACGGGATGAATCCGCGGCCAACAGCTTCAACTTCTGGTGCGTAGGGGACCAGATCCGCAAAGGGGCTGCCCTGAACACCCTGCAGATTGCGGAAACCATGGTGAAGAACGGCTGGCTGTAAGAGAAAACCAAACGAGATATTCGAGGGGAGCCTGAGTTTAAAATGAAAATCATTGTACAAAAATTCGGTGGAACGTCCGTTGCTACGCCTGCCACCCGTGAAAAAGTGGTGGGCAAAGTCCAGGAAGCCATTGCCCAGGGATATTCTCCCATTGTGGTGGTGTCCGCCATGGGACGCCGGGGAGATCCCTTTGCTACGGATACCATGATCGATATGCTGAAAAGTGTGAACCCCAACCCGGCTCCTCATGAACTGGATCTTCTGATGGCCTGCGGAGAAATCATCTCCTCCACGGTAATGGCCGCCACCCTCCAGGAAAAAGGCCTGAAGGCTAAAGCCCTTACCGGGGGCCAGGCCGGTATGATCACCGATGATGAATACGGCAATGCCAAAATCCGCACGGTGGAACCGGACAACCTGCTGGAACTGGTGGAACAGGGGATCATCCCTGTAATCTGCGGGTTCCAGGGGGTAACCGCCGATCACAAGAACGTGACCACCCTGGGCCGTGGGGGCAGCGATACCTCTGCCGCCGCCTTCGGGGTAGCCGTCCATGCGGACAAGGTGGAAATCTACACCGACGTGGACGGGGTCATGACCGCCGATCCCCGGATTGTAAAGGATGCCCACATCATCAAACAGATCTCTTATGATGAAATCCGTGAAATGGCCCACCAGGGCGCCAAGGTCATCCATCCCCGGGCGGTGGAAATCGTTATGCGTTACGGGGTCCCCATGGTGGTAAAGAGCACCTTCTCCGAAGCCCCTGGTACCCTGATCAGCAAGGAAGACCAGCCCAAGGAAATGGAAGAAACCGATTCCCTGGAAGAAAAACATGCCTGCGGGGTGGCCAGCAAGAACAACATCGCCTTCTTCTCCGTGAACCTGGAAACCAATGACGGGGCTGAACTGTTCGACACCCTGGCCAAAAACGGAGTGAGCATCGGTACCATGAGCCTCCAGCCCCATTCCCTGATGTTCGCCGTGTACAGTGCTGCTGCCGCTGATGCGGAAAAAGTGCTGAAAGCGGAAAACTGCAAGTACACCAAAGTGGAAGACTGCGCCAAAGTGACCGTGGTGGGCTCCCATATGGGCGGTGTGCCTGGCATCATGGCCCGGTTCATCAACGCTCTGGCCAAAGCCGGCATCGAGATCCTTCAAACTACAGATTCTGACAACCTGATTTCCGCCATTGTACGGGAATCCCAGGTAAAAGAAGCAGTCAATGCCCTGCACGCTGCTTTCCAACAATAAAAGGTGGTTAGCATGAACAAGAAACCTTATTTCGGAAGACTGATTACAGCAATGGTGACCTTCTTCAACGAAGACGGCTCCCTGAACGCGGACGGGACGGCGGAATTCGCCTCCTGGCTGTTGGATCACGGCTCTGATTCCATCCTGGTCAGCGGCACCAGCGGGGAAGCCCCCACCATGACCTATGCAGAAAAAGAAGAACTGTTTACCAAAGTCATCGCCAAGGTAAGAGCCAAAGGCAAAGGCCAGGTGATCGTAGGCACCGGCTCCAACAACACGGCGGATGTACTGGAAATGAACAAACTGGCAGAAAAAGTGGGCGCCGATGGAGTCCTGGTGGTGGGGCCCTATTACAACAAGCCCTCCCAGGAAGGTTTCTACCGTCATTTCAAGACCATTGCAGACAATACCAGCCTGCCCATTGTGATCTACAACGTGCCCGGACGGACCGGCAGCAATATTTTGCCTGCCACCGTTGCCCGTCTGGCCCATGAATGCAAAAACATTGTGGCCATTAAAGAAGCTGCCGGCAATGTAAGCCAGGTGGAAGACCTGTACCGTCTGGTGCCGGAAGATTTCTCCATTTACAGCGGGGACGATGCCCTGATCCTGCCTTTTATGAGCGTAGGCGCCGTAGGGCTGATTTCCGTCCTGAGCAATGTGAACGGAGAACTGATCCAGGAGATGATGCAGAGCTTCGAACAGGGTAAAGTCCAGAAGGCCCGGGACTTGAACAAGACCATGGTCCTCCAGTCCCGGAGCATGTTCCTGGTGAGCAACCCCATCCCCATCAAAGAAGCCGTAGGACTGATGACACCCTTCAACCCGGGGCCCTACCGTCTGCCCCTGTGCCCCATGACCGACGAAGAAAGAGAAAAGGTCACCCGGGCCTGGAAAGAAAGCGGGCTGTTGAAGTAAACAAGGTCAAGGGTCAACGGCCTGAGACCAGGGGGTGTGAAAAAATGATTCTTCATTTTTTCACACCCCCCTTTTTTTGCTATAATAGGGTCTGTACACCATAGCAGGGAGGGACGGACCCAATGGCAGAACCACAGGAATCACAGCATACCGGGGAATCCGGGGGCAAATACCGGCTGGCAGAGGCGGTGAAACGGCTGATGGCCCGGCAGAGCCTGGAAGACATCACCGTAAAGGAAATCACCGGGGAGGCCGGGGTATCCCGCCAGACCTTTTACCGGCACTTTCTGGACAAATATGATCTGGTGAACTGGTACTTTGATGAACTGCTGGCCAATTCCTTCCGGGAAATGGGCTACGGCAGGACCATTTACGAAGGCCTGGTCCGGAAATTCCGCTATATCCAGGCGGAAAAGGTGTTCTTCCGGGCGGCGTTCCAGTCGGACCAGCAGAACAATCTGAAAGACCACGACTTCCGGAAAATCTATGGGTTCTACCAGGACCTGTACCGGAAAAAGACCGGGAAAGACCTGGAGCGGGCAGTGCTGGCCCTGTTGGAAATGTACTGTCAGGCCTCCGTCTACATGACCGCCAAATGGGTGGGACGGGGAACCCGGGATGCAGCTCCGGAACAGCTGGCGGACCTGATGCTCCAGGCCATGCCGCCTGCTCTTACGGACCTTTTCGTCCGCTGTGACCTGCTCCGGTAATGACTGAACAGTCAAGGTGACAGATGAGGAAAAGTGTCACTTGTGGAACTTCTCTTTCTTTTTTACAATGGAATCAAAGAACAACGGACTGTGTTCCGATTCCGTAACAAAAGAAAGGGGAGTTTTTTTATGGCAAACAGAATTTCCTTGAACGGTACTTCCTATCACGGCAGCGGTGCCATTAAAGACATCATCACCGAATTCCAGAACAGAGGGTTCACCAAAGCTTTCGTAGCTTCCGATCCGGACCTGGTGAAGTTCAACGTCACCGCCAAAGTCACCGATCTGCTGGATGCGGCCAACATTCCCTACACCGTCTATTCCGACATCAAACCCAATCCCACCATTGCCAACGTCCAGCACGGGGTGGAAGCCTTCAAAGCCTCGGGCGCTGACTGTATCATCGCCATCGGCGGCGGCTCCTCCATGGATACCTCCAAGGCCATCGGCATCATCATCGCCAACCCGGAATTTGCTGACGTCTGGAGCCTGGAAGGCTGCGCTCCCACCAAGAATCCTTCCGTGCCCATCCTGGCTGTGCCCACCACCGCCGGTACCGCTGCGGAAGTGACCATCAACTACGTGATCACCGACGTGGAAAAAGAACGGAAATTCGTCTGTGTGGATCCCCATGACATGCCTGTAGTGGCCTTCGTGGATCCGGATATGATGTCCAGCATGCCCAAAGGCCTCACCGCTTCCACCGGCATGGACGCCCTGACCCACGCCATTGAAGGGTATACCACCAAAGCCGCCTGGGAAATGACCGACATGTTCCACATCGAAGCCATCCGGCTGATCGCCGAAAACCTCCGGGGCGCAGTGGCCAACACCAAAGAAGGCCGGGAAGGCATGGCCCTGGCCCAGTACATTGCCGGCATGGGCTTTTCCAATGTGGGACTGGGCATCGACCATTCCATGGCCCACACCCTGTCCGCCCATTATGATACTCCCCACGGAGTAGCCTGCGCCATGCTGCTGCCCATTTCCATGGAATTCAATAAGGAATACACCGGCGACAAATACAAAGCCATCGCCAAAGCCATGGGGGTGGAAGGAGTGGATTCCATGACCCAGGAAGAATACCGGGATGCTGCCATTGCCGCTGTCCGGAAGCTGTCCCAGGACGTGGGGATCCCGGAAAAGAACGAAAAGATCCGGGAAGAAGACCTGGACCAGCTGGCCAAAGACGCTCTGGCCGACGCCTGCTATCCCGGCAACCCCAGAGAAGCCACCAAGGAACAGGTCATCGAAATGTTCCGGAAACTGATGTAAGGAAAGGGAAAGTCTCCAGCCTGAGGAGAGGGGCTGCTGCGCATGCAGCAGCCCCTCTTCTGTGTCCCCCTGAAAGGGGG
>NZ_FR902111.1:0-682 GCF_000437815.1 Acidaminococcus sp. CAG:542 | reverse complement strand
GCCCTACGGGATCCTCTCCCCGGAAGCCCTGAAAGGCCAGGTGTTCCTGTCCACCACCCAGGAGCAGTCCTCCCGGGAACTCCAGGATAAAATCTTCCGGAAATACAAGATCCAGCCCCAGCACATTTACACCATCCGGAGCATTGAACTGATTCTCCAGCTGGTGGCAGAAGGATTCGGAATCACTCTGGTACGGGAAGCCTTTACCCGGACCTTCCGGTATTCCAAGTCCGTGAACCTGTACCAGCTGGACATCCCGGAACACAAACGGACTGTGGTGGCGGCCTTCCATCATCGGGAAAAGATCCCCCGGTACATGGAAGACATGATGGACATGCTCCGGAAACGGGGCTTGGAAATCATGGCCGGAAGACTGTAACGGAAGAGGGAGTTTTAGTTTTTAAATATTACTCTTAATAAAAATATATTTCGAAAAAATCCATTTTCCTGGTATGCTTTAGTAAGATAAAGGATACAGAAAATGGATTTTTTTTCGTCCGATTTTGCATATCTAGACAAATGTGTGACCAGGAGGCGGTATAATGGGCAGATGGTGGCAGGGAACCGGACAGAGGTATTTACATAAATATAAATTAAAAAGAAAAAAATATTCATGAAATGTATCAAGAACTGTGGTATAATACAGAAGTTGTTAAGGCCGGACTATAATTGACCCAAAGGG
>NZ_FR902110.1:6936-13903 GCF_000437815.1 Acidaminococcus sp. CAG:542 | reverse complement strand
GTGTAGGGGCTCCCCGCAGGGAAGCCCATCCCGGCCGCATTTTTGACCGATTTCGAGATACGTTATCATGGGTCAAACTATTTGGTTCCAGAGCCAGAGGAGATTACAAAACAACTTCGGATGTGGATTTGGCGATTGCCAGTAAAACAGATATACTCACTCCTTTGCAGACGGCATTGGAAGACAGTCAATTGCCTTACACGTTTGATTTAGAGGATGGAATAGAAAGAAGTCAGATCGGCTCATCCGGGCCTATCAGATGTCAGACGTCAGCTGGTTGGCGATGAGCAGATCGGTCTTTCTACTTAGTCAGAACAAAGCTGACGTCTGACATCTCAAGGCTCGCAGGACCGTTTCTGACGTCTTATTCCCCTCCGGCTTACAATGCATCCAGGTTGGCGATGGTACGGATGCTTTGCCAAAAGTAGTGATAGACTTCTTCGGGAGTATCTTTTTGTCCCCGATGGATCCAGGTGGAAATGGCAACCGGCAGCAGGTAACTCATGATGTCAATGAGGTATTCTCGACTTGCCTCTTCCAGTTGGGAAGGAATGCCGAGCAAAGAGCCCATATCTTTGAAATACCGCCGATGATTCTGGGCCAGGGCATCCAGCCGGTTGCATTTTTCCAGTGCGGCGAACAATTCTGCATGTTCCATAATGGTTTGGAAAAACGAGAAAAGAACGGCTTTCCGGGTTCCTTGTTTGGGCAATTCCCTGACAAAACCGGCAAAAAGTTGGTCCATCTGCCAAAGCAGCACATCTACCGGGGTGTCGAAGAGACGGTAAAAAGTGCTGCGGCTGACCGAGGATGCCCGCTGGATGGCTGCAATGGAAAGCCGGTCGGCCGGTTTGTTCTTGGAAAGAGCCAGGACGCTTTGGGCAATCAGTTCCGCACTTTTCCTGGCCCGGGGATCATTTGCAATATGATACATTTTTACGCCTTTCTGTTCTATATCCCAGGAGTGGGTAGTTGGAGCCTGCTTACTGTGATACAATCGTATCACAAGTCAGCAAACAGAACAAGAAAGGCGGTCTTTTTATGACATTGTATACTGGGAAAAAAGTGGGCGTCAGCAAGGAAGAGAAAACCCTTTCCTATTATCCCCTGTTCCAGCGGAAAATGACGGAGGTGCCGGCTGCGAAACTGGCCCTGATCGAGGAACCTTCTCCGGTCCCTGCCGTTCCTTTTGCAGAGCGGAACCGTTTCCTCCAGGGGATGGACAAGGAATTCTGTCAGGTGGGCTATGGCGTGGCTGCTGACGGGACAGGGTTTGTCTGCAATGCAACCTATATGCCCGGAGTGACCGGCGATATGCTGGACTGGTGGTTCCCCTGGCACAGCGTAGGCTCTGACCTCCGTTACAAAATCTGGGACCCGGAGGATCATTATTTTGCCCGTGCCAACAATGCGGCATACGTTTGTGACCCTTCCGTCCCTGTTTCCCAAAAGACTTGGGATGTGGATCATTACATTATGGAAGATATCGGCTTCGGACCGTCCTTCCTGCATTTGCAGTTCAAGCGGCCCAGAGATTTCGGGTATGATGAATCCCTGATGGGGACTGCAGCCTGTCAGTCCTTGGTCTGCGCCATTGGGGCAGGGGATTGCGGGGCGGCCATGACCCATAAATGGTTCCCGTATAAAGAGGGTGTCCTGTTCTGCTCCCGGTTCTGGATTGGATATGCCCTGCACCAGGGGGAGATTATCAAGGCTCTGCCGGAAGGGGATTCGGTACCGGTGGAAGTGGCTCGGGGCCTTTTTGCCCACAATATCAAGGAATTTACCAACCTGGCCGCTATTTTGCCGGAAGTTTACAGGGAGAATAAGGAGAATTTTTGAACAAGACGTCAGGTCCGGTAGGGCCGGTCTGACATCTTAAATCTGATAGGCCCGCAAGAGCCGGTCCGATATCTCTCTTGACCATTGACAAAAAAGCGTGCTGCGATTTTTTTTCGCAGCACGCTTTTTCTCTATTCCATCTTCACTGCCATGCGCAGCCGTTCGATGCTCTGGGTCAGGTTCTCCAGTTTCTCTTCCATCCGTACCAACAGGTACCAGGAGATGACCATGGGGAAGCCGTACTGAGCAGCCTGGCCGGCCAGCAGGGTCAGGTCGTCCATGGTCAGCGGCCGGGTCCGCCAACAGGTCCTGTACGTCCGTCACCTTGGCTGCCTGGACGGTTTCCACCGGAAGGTTGTTCCGGGAGAGGAAAATCTTGCTTTCCAATACTTTTTCCATCACCGGGAGCACCGCTTCCTTATCCACGTCCGTACGGGGATTGGGGATGCGGATGTTCTTGGTGGCTTTTTTGCTGTCTTTGAAAATCAGGTCCAATTTCCGGGAATCTGCCATCTGTCATGCCTCCTTTACGCTTTTTCCGTGAGCTGATGCCGTTCCACCACGTACAGTCCGTGGGGAGCTTCTTCCATCAGCCCGCCGAATTCTTTGCCCATTTCCGCCAGCTGGCCCGCTGTGGCCTTGGTGTCCAGGTTGTCATAGCTGATGTTCTTGAATTTGGGCTGGTCATTTTGTCCACCCCGTTGCTGATTTCCAGCTGCAGGGTCACTGCAGTCAGGTCTTTCGCTGCTGCCATTGGTTCATTCCTCCTTTGTTTACAAGATGATTCAGGACAGAGAGTGTAAGGAGGCGGCCCATGCGGGCCGGCTGCCAACGCCGGTTCTCACGTAATCACCATCCAATCGATCAAACGAGAGGGACCGCCCCCAACGCCGTAGGGGCTCCCCACAGGGGAGCCCCTCCCGGCCGCCCAGAGGGCAAAAAAAGCAGGCCCGCAGTCGTAGTGATTGCGGGCCTGCTTTCTGTCCACTTTTTTGCACAGCTCATATGATATACTGAGAATAAGAAAGATTTGGATATCACCAGAAAGCAAGGGAAGTGAACAAAATGAAAGTTTGGATATGCACTGGGGAGTTACGGGCTGTTCTATGTTGACTATGCAAAACTTCTGGCAGCCCGGTGGGCAGAATTGACCGGGACGAAGGATGAGTATGAAGATTTTTAAATATCTGAGCTGTTGAGATAACCGCCTATCATGAATTATTTTTGCGAACCGAGTAAGGGAGAAAATGAAATGTGGAAGTCAATTAAAAATGATCTTATTGGTTCAGAGGGTGGAATCATTCTTCAGGATGAAGAATATGAAGGTTCGTGCCGCATAACATTGGAACGCTGTCGGCCATATGATGCCATTACTTGTGGTGTATATGGTGACATGGTGCATACTGTCTATTCGGATCCTTTAGTATCCCAGCATCTTTATGAAATGATGAAAAAAGATTTACAGGCTTTCATTGATGCAGATATTGAAGATCTAGGCCGGCGTAGCGATTTTTATGAGGCATTTATTGAAAGGTATCGTTGATATACTATTTTACAGCAGCGTTCAGGAAAACAAAAGGACAAAAATCCAGGGGATTTTCCCGAACAGAACCCTCCGGGAGGCCGGGGAAGGGCGGGCCTGCGGCTCGCCCCTACGGCGCTGCAATCGAATGTCTGATCCAACAGTCTTAAAAACGAATATTTCGACGATCCCGTTTCTTTGATTTTCCGTTGGTCCTTTGTGACTCCAACGTGGTAGGGGCTACCCGCAGGGGAGCCCATCCCCGGCCGCCCAGGGGGCTAAAAAGCAGGCCCGCAATCTTGAGAAGATTGCGGGCCTTTTTTTGCAAGAAAAGACATGGAGCTATTCTTGATGATTGGAGGTCAGCCCATTTTATCAACAGGGATTTTATCTTGGTAAATATTGTGTCACAAAGAGTACCTGCTGATTATCCGAACAAATCACTGTGGCTTCCTGTACGGGTGAGAGTCAATGTCAGGATATCTTCTTCGATTTTGTAAATCAGCAGCCAATCCGGCAGGATATGGCATTCCCGGAATCCGATATAATCTCCAGACAAGGCATGATCTCGATATTTAACCGGCAGTACCTGCTCTTTAATCAGGATTTCAAGAACATCCTGGAAAAGCTCTGGTTTATGTCCTGGACGCTGGACAGTCCTTTTATAATCCTTTTTGAATTGCTTGCGGTAGCGGATCTTAAGCATTCAGATCCTTCATAAGGTCTTTTACGGAATCATAGGTTTTACTCAGGTTCCGATGATGATTTACGTCATCGATTGCCTGCAGAGTCTCCAGTTGGTTGGCAGAAAGACGCAAGTCAAAAGGAATTCCTCCATAACGTACAACCGAACGCAGGAACATATTGATGGCCGTAGAGGTAGGAATACCAAGGTCAGAAAAAATCAATTCCGCCTGATGCTTCAGATCCGCATCGACACGAAGATTCAGGGTCTTTGTATCGGACATAGAAATCATCTCCTTTTATAGCTATTGTAACGTTAATTAAGGAAAATGTAAAGAAAATTACTTTTTATCGCGTGCCTGCAGGTCTTCTTTTTGTCAGTTTTTTTGGAAGACAATAGGGATATAACGGAAAGAACTGGAGCAGGTGGGCGAGATCCAGCCCAAGGTGATCCGGTTGCCAAAGCTAAGTGCAGAGTGAAGAGCGAAGAGTGCAGAGCGGGACGGAAGGTGCAAATGGTCCATTGCGATGCCGTAGGGGCCTCACGCCGGGAGGCCCGCCAGATGCACGAGCCACCGACGTCAACGTGGTAGGGGCTCCCCGCAGGGGAGCCCATCCCCGGCCGCCCAGAGGGCAAAAAAGCAGGCCCGCCGTCTTAAGAAGATTGCGGGCCTGCTCTGTAATTATCCGGCAACAGCCCGAGGTATTTAAGCCCCGGGATTATCTTTTTGTACATGAAAAAGGACTGCTGCACGTCACATTACGTGCAACAGCCCCATTTTATCACGCTGTTGCACGCGATTTCACATGCAACAGCTCACTTTGTTACGTTCTTATTTATCAAAATTTATGATCTGTCCATCATCCGGTACAGCTACCTGTTTGTCTAACTTTCTGCTATGGACAAAGTCGCGCATATTTTTGCGTGATACTGTGCAATGGTTAATGGCATCCATATGCACCGCTACAATTTTGGCCTTTGGCATTCTCGTTGCCGCTCTGCCTACATCTTCTGTACCCATAATAATGGAATCATTGTAGCAGATGGACTTAGCATAACCAGTATTCATAATTAGAATATCGGGCTGACGATTTTGTAGCGTTTTATCAACCCGGGCCGTCCAGACCGTATCGCCCATCAGGTAAGTAGTTTTTTCACCGGGAGCAGCAAAGACCACGCCCATACTTTCTCCGAGCAGTACGCTATAAGCGGGATTGGCATACATCTCTTCCGTACCATGCGTGCCTTCTACTCTGGTCAGGCACACCCCTTGGAACTCGATATCCCGATCCAGCACCTGAACATTGCGGAAACCTTCCTTGCGAATTTCAGTAGCGTCCTTATCATCCTGCACAAATACAGGAATATCTTTGTTGATGAACTGCTGAGCTACTTCATCCCAATGGTCAAGATGGGTATGCGTGACAATTAACGCATCAACATTCTTTAATACATCCTCCTTTGATTCGGGCAAGTCCACCTTGGGATTGCGCACCTCACTGTTAAAAGAACCAGCAAAGCCTTCATAACGGCCTTTTTCTGCCAGCATGGGGTCTATCAAAAATACCGTATCGTTGTACGCCAATTTGCCCGTAGCATTGCGTACATGCTGGTAAGAAACCTGTGCAAAGGCACTGCCCGTCATCATCGTCATTCCCAAGAATGCAGCCATTAAAGTTTTTCTCCACTTCATTTCATTTCCTCCTCTGAATCACAATTTAATTTACATTGTGATTATACTTTGCTAGAATTTTACTTACGATACAGGATTTCAAGAGATGCAGACAAATCACTTGAAATTTTCAAGTTTTCAAGTTAGGAGCATTGCCATGAATTTTTTACCTGCCAACAACAAAAAAATTGACAAAACTGACCATGAAATCCTCAGCATTCTGCATAAAGAGGCCAGAATTTCCATGACTGAACTGGGAAAACGCGTTCACTTAACCAGTCAGGCGGTCAAGAATCGTCTTGACCGCCTGACTGATTTGGGCGTTGTCCATCACTATACCGTGAATGTCAACTGCCCCATATATGGTTATAAAACACATGCCCTTATAAAAATAACCCCACACAGCGGTTTTATGAAGTCCCTGTTGGATTATCTTACTCAGTGCCACAGCCATATCAACCACTGTTATCAGATAACTGGTGCTCAAACACTATCCATCGACAGTTATTTTACGGACGAGGCAGAATTGCAGGAATTTATTGACACAATCCAAAAATGGGGGGATTATGAAATCGAATTGGTATTAAGGGACATCTTACTCTCTGAAGGTGATGAATGATTTTTTTTCTGTAACAGACACACTCACTATCTGCAGACATAAGATTTTGTGTGGTTTCCGTCAGGCTTTCCCAAACACCAAAGCCGACAGTGATACTATTTATCTGCTATAATAACAGAGAAAATTTCACCCCACAAAAAGTGCAGTAGTAAGAACAGCTCGTTTTACTACCGTTTTACTACTACAACGGGGAAAGTTGTGCCGTTTTTTGCAAAATTATGTCCTTTTCTTCGTGAACAGGTGAAACCTGCAAACCCGCATTAATTCGGCATATTTTGGCATAGAAGGGAGTTTTGTGTCCATGACTAGGATACTTTTTATTTGCCATGGCAACATCTGCCGTTCCCCCATGGCGGAATTTGTCATGAAGGAGCTGGTTCGGCGTCATCATTGTGCCGATGCTTATGAAATCGCTTCGGCGGCTACCAGCCGGGAGGAAATTGGCAATGACACCCACTGGGGGACCAGGGAGCAATTGGATCTCCACCATATTCCCTATGCACCCCGGAAGGCCCGGCAGATGACCCGGGGAGATTATGGGTACTATGATCTGCTCATTGGGTTCGACGATGAGAACCTTCGGGAAATCCGCCAGATCGCCGGGGGAGACCCGGATCGGAAGATCCA
>NZ_FR902110.1:0-6910 GCF_000437815.1 Acidaminococcus sp. CAG:542 | reverse complement strand
GGAAGATCCACCTGCTGCTGGATTTCACCGATCATCCCCGGGAAATCGCCGACCCCTGGTATACGGGGGATTTTGTCAGCACGTACCGGGATGTGAAGGAAGGGTGTGAGAGCCTTTTCTGTCGGAAAAATGTTCCTTCAGCAGCTGGTTGATTTCGCCTCTTTCTTTGCCCTGCTTTTCCATCTGTTTGATCAGTTTGTAGGCGTGGAACAGGGGGGTGGGGGCGATTTCGGAGCTGAAGAAGCCGATGCCCATGTTCCAGGCCAGCTGTTCGAACACATCATCCAGGGCCCGGGAATCCAGGCCGTTGGCATAGGCCTTCAGCAGTTCCCGCATGGCCTGGCGCATCCGCCCGGCACCTACTGCATTGGCCAGGGAGAGCAGCAGCCGGATGTTGTAATCCAGGTAGCGTTTTTCGCTTTTCCAGGTCATATCCCAGAATTCCACCGCCAGTTCGCCCAGCTTTTCGTCGATCATGGGGTAGTTGGTGATCACCGCCGGCCGTTCCGGGGCTTCTTCCGTGTTCCCTTTGTTTTCGGTCCGGTAGAAATAGGCGTGGTATTCGTTGGGGGCCTTTTTCTCAGTGGCATGTTCATAGCCCAGCATTTCCATCACTTCGTAGAGGGGGATGGGTTCGAAGGTCTGGATCACTTCCAGTCCCTGGCCCACAGGGAGCTTGGCCGCCTGTTTTTTCAGGCCTTCCAGGAAATTCCCGGCAATGCCCCGCACGTCGACTTTTTTAAAGCTGCTGATTTTATCGTTCCATTCCAGATTTTTCATACCGATTCTCCTTCCATTTGTTCCTGTTACCATGGATGATGTTACGTTCTTCGTCTTTCTGGAAACAATATAGCATGGAAAAAGAAACCGGTATGTTGTTTTTACAACGGAAATTGGCACAGGAAACCCTCCGGGAGGCCGGGAAGGGCGTGCCTCTGGCGCGCCCCTACGCGTCAGGGTCGGGGGTTCGGTGCACGGTCTGTATTTCGGTGCGTAAATCGGTACCGTAGGGGCTCCACGCCGGGGAGCCCGCAAAAAACACCGATTGTACGGGCGTAATAGCAATCATCCCTACGCTAACTACGTCCAATCCGATTGAAGGAGATCCCTCGATTCCAACGTGGTAGGGGCTGCCCGCAGGGAAGCCCGTCCCGGCCGCCGGTTTTCACTGTTACCTATTGAAAAAAATGAGCTGCTGCATATACCTGCAACAGCTCTAATTCATTTGATTACCGATAAACTTCCCGTCGGTGAGCAATTTCAAAAAGAAATACAATCAGCACATCATCCTGGATTTCGGCAAACAGCCGGTAATCTCCTACCCGGTATCGCCACACCCCTTTCAAGTTTCCCGTAAGAGATTTTCCATGCTGTCGGGGATCTGTTGTATCCACCAGGTTTTTAACCACCCAGTTTTTAATGACACGGGCCGTTTGTTTATCCAGTTTTTTCAGTTCTTTTACCGCGTGTTCAGAGAACCGTACCTGGTACATATTAAATGCCCAGCTCTTTCCAGACCTCTGTATGATCATAGGTCTTTTCTTTCTTCAGCAGTGCCCGGGCCCGCAGGATCCGGTCCTCGTCCAGTTTCATATCCTCCTCGATTTTATCCAGCACCAGGCTGCGGATAAAAGAAGAAAGATTCAGATTATTGGCGGCCACATAATTTTGAATCAGTTTGTTTTCTTCATCGCTGACCCGAAGAGAAATGGTGCTCATAGGAAATCCTCCCTCGTAATACATGTAATACCTTCTACCATAAGTATAGCAAAAATGCGTGAAAAAGCAAGAGAACAGAAGGGGGAAAGGGAAGATCCCTCCGGGAGGCCGGGGAGGGCGTGCCTCTGGCGCGCCCCTACGCGTCAGGGTCGGGGGTTTGGTGACGAGCCAGCAGGCCTGCTAGTTTGCATTTTTCCTGTGCAGACAGTTTCATGGTACCGCCCTCCTCAGTAATTTTCCCAGAACAGCCGGGCGGTTTCGTGAAGAGGCCGGCCTTTTTTCCGGACCAGCACCACCTGGCTTTCCAGCTTTTCTTCCCGGACCGGTACCGCATTCAGGTTCTGGCTCAGGTTCACCACGCTTTCCGGCACCAGGGCCACCCCCAGTCCCGCCTGGGCCCACTGGAGGCAGCTCCGGGCATCATCCGCCAGGCACCGGAAATACAGGGAAAAACCCCGGCCCCGGCAGATTTCCTGGATGATCCGCTCCCACCGCCGGTATCCCAGAAGGGGCAGCTCCTCCAGATCTTCCAGGGTAAAGGCCTCCGGCAGGTGTTGGGGGAACAGGTCCTGGCTCCCCAGGGCGCAGAAATGTTCCCGGCACAGCACCTTTCCTTCCACCCGGGTTTTGGAAAAGGGGGTCCGGATCACGGCCAGATCCACCGTTTCCTTTTCCAGGGCGTCCAGCAGCTGGTAGGTGTTCCCTTCGTACAGCTGGATGGAAATCTCCGGGTACTTCTGGGCGAAATACCGGGCACCCCGGAAAAACCGTTCTCCGGCGCCAGAAGAGATCATCCCCAGATGGAGACTGCCTTTTTTTCCCAGCTGGAAATTCTTCATGTCCTCCTGGGCCGCAAGGGTCAGGGTCTGGATCCGTTTGGCCGTGTCATAGAGGCTTTTCCCCGCTTCCGTGAGACGGATCTTCCGGCCGCCCCGTTCCAGCAGCCGTACCCCGCACTGGGCTTCCAGCCGCTGGAGCTGGAGGGACACCGGGGGCTGGGTCAGGTTCAGCCGCCGGGCCCCTGCTGAAATGGACCCTTCTTCCACCACTGCAATGAGACAGTTCAGCTGTTCCAGGTTCATAATGCATCCTCCTATATGGAAAATATATGGTTCTCAATAGATTCAATATTTATTATATAGTATTTCCGGTGGTAAGATAAAGACAGTTCAAGCAATGAGGTGCTGATTATGAAAAAATTTCTTTCTTATTTTAAGGGGTACCGCTGGGACTGCATCCTGGCCCCTTTGTTCAAACTGCTGGAAGCCCTGATGGATCTGGCGGTGCCGTTGGTGATCGCTGCCATGATCGACCAGGGACTTTCCACCGGAGACGAAGGCTTCCTGTTCCGCTGCTTCCTGGTGCTTATGGGGCTCATGGTGCTGGGCATGGGCTTTTCCTTTACCGCCCAGTATTTTGCAGCCCGGGGCAGCGTGGGGGTCATTACCCGGCTCCGGCAGGCCTTGTTCGATCATATCCAGGGGCTGTCCTATCGGGAACTGGACACCCTGGGCACCGATACCCTGATCACCCGGCTCACCAGTGACGTGAATCAGGTCCAGACCGGGCTGAACATGGCCCTGCGGCTGCTGCTCCGGAGTCCCTTCATTGTGTTCGGCTCCATGGTCATGGCCTTTTTCATCGATGTGCCCAGCGCCCTGGTGTTTGCCGTGGCCATCCCTCTGCTGCTGGTGGTGGTGCTGGGGATCATGCTCCGGAGCATCCCTCTCTTTACCCGGGTACAGGAAACCCTGGACCGGCTGCTCCAGACCACCCGGGAAAACCTGACCGGGGTGCGGGTGATCCGGGCCTTCTGCCGGGAACAGGCGGAAATCCGGGAATTCGACAGCCGGAATGCTGACCTGACCCGGAAGAACCTTCATGTGGGCCGCTGGTCCGCTTTGATGACACCGGGCACTTATTTGCTGGTGAACCTGGCCACGGTGGTGCTGATCCGCCAGGGTGCCCTCCGGGTGGAACTGGGGGCCATGGCCCAGGGGGATGTGGTGGCTCTTTACAATTATATGGCCCAGATGATCATTGAACTGGTGAAACTGGGCAGTATGATGATTACATTGAATAAATCGGCAGCCTGTGCAAGCCGCATCCAGGGAATCCTGGAGGTGGAAAGTTCCATGACCAGTCCCGCTGCTTACGGACCCCTTCAACCGGTGAGCGGGGGACCGGCCGTGGCTTTCCATCACGTGTCCTTTGGCTATGCCGGAGGCGCCGAAGCGGTGACAGATCTGGATTTTGCCATTCCCAAAGGCAGTACTGTGGGAATCATCGGGGGCACCGGCAGCGGCAAGACCACCCTGGTGAACCTGATTCCCCGTTTTTATGATGTGACACGGGGCCAGGTGGAAGTGGAAGGCCGGGACGTGCGGGAATACCCGGCCGGCCATCTGCTGGAAAAAATCGCCCTGGTACCCCAGAAGGCAGTGCTTTTTGAAGGCACCATCCGGGACAACCTGCGTTGGGGCAAGGCTGATGCCACCGACGAAGAACTGTGGCAGGCCCTGGAAACTGCCCAGGCCAAAGATGTGGTGCTGGGGAAGGAAGGCCGGCTGGATGCCCTGGTGGAACAGGGGGGACGGAACCTGTCCGGAGGCCAGAAACAGCGGCTGACCATTGCCCGGGCCCTGGTGAAGAAACCGGATATCCTGATCCTGGACGATTCTGCCAGTGCCCTGGATTTTGCCACCGACCTCCATCTCCGCCAGGCCATCAAGGCCCTGGAAGGGGAAATGACCGTATTCATCGTGTCCCAGCGGACCAGCAGCGTCCGCCAGGCAGATGTGATTTTGGTGCTGGATGACGGGAAACTGGTGGGCCAGGGAACCCATCTCCAGCTGCTGGAAACCTGCCCGGTGTACCAGGAAATCTTCGATTCCCAGTATCCCGGCCGCCGGGCGGAAGAAATCCGCAAGGGAAAGGAGGAAGCCTGATGTCCATGGATAGAAACAATTCCAGCTGGGTCACCCTGAAAAAAGTCTGGAAGATCATCGACGCCTACCGGATGCTCCTTATTGGGAGCCTGGTGCTGGCCGGTGTTTCCGTAGCTCTCCAGCTCTATGTGCCCATCCTGTTCGGCCGGGCCATTGACGGGATCCTGGGACCGGGACAGGTGGATTTCCCCCTGGTGGGCCGCTATGCTTCCCAGATCCTCT
Source organism: Acidaminococcus sp. CAG:542 (assembly GCF_000437815.1). NCBI lineage: Bacteria > Bacillati > Bacillota > Negativicutes > Acidaminococcales > Acidaminococcaceae > Acidaminococcus > Acidaminococcus sp. CAG:542. The sequence continues at coordinate 2,021 of NZ_FR902110.1, read as the reverse complement.
TTTTGGTGGTCCTGTCCAGCCTGGCCACCTGGGCCATGAATCTCATCAACAACCAGTTGGCCTTTAACACCGTCCGGGATATCCGGAGCCGGGCCATCCGTCAGATCCAGCAGCTGCCCCTGTCCTTTTTGGACGGCCACAGCACTGGTGACCTGGTCCAGCGGGTGATCGCCGACGTGGACCAGATTTCCGACGGGCTGCTTTTGGGGTTCACCCAGCTGTTTTCCGGGCTGGTGACCATTGTGCTCACTTTGTATTTCATGTTTTCCACCCACCGGAACATTTCTCTCATGGTGATCGTCCTGACCCCGGTGAGCTTCCTGGTGGCCCGGTTCATCGCCAGCCGGTCCTATCGGCTGTTCCAGAACCAGACCGCCATCCGTGGGAAGCAGACCGCCCTGATTAACGAAACCATCGGCAGCGAAAAAGTGGTGAAGGCCTTCTGCCATGAAGAACGTTCTTCAGACCAGTTCCGGAGCCTTAACGAAGAGCTGCAGCAGGCCACCCAGGGAGCCCTGTTCTACAGCTCCCTCACCAACCCGTCCACCCGGGCGGTGAACAACGCCATCTATGCCCTGGTGGCCCTGGTGGGGTGCTGGGAGATCCTGGGCGGAGGACTTACCGTAGGGGGGCTCACCGTGCTGCTGTACTACGCCAACCAGTACATGAAGCCCTTTACGGACATCAGCTCCGTGGTCACTGAGCTCCAGAATGCCCTGGCCTGCGCTGCCCGGGTGTTCGCTCTCATCGAAGAGACTCCCCAGAGCGCCGATCCGGACCGGAAACTGGTGTTCCGGGAAGGGCGCGTGGACATTTCCCATGTGTATTTTTCCTACAATAAAAAACGCCCTCTGATCGAAGACTTCAACTTCCAGGTGGAACCGGGCCAGACCACCGCCATTGTAGGGCCCACCGGCTGCGGCAAGAGCACCTTCATCAACCTGCTTATGCGGTTCTACGATGTGGACCGGGGGACCATCGCCATCGACGGCCAGGATACCGGGAAAGTGGACCGGCACTCTCTCCGGCGGACTTACGGCATGGTGCTCCAGGAAACCTGGCTGAAACAGGGGACCATCCGGGAGAACATCGCCTTCGGGAAGCCGGGAGCCACCGAAGAAGAGATCATCCAGGCCGCCAAAGAAGCCCACAGCTGGGAATTCATCCGCCGGCTGCCCCAGGGGCTGGATACGGTGGTGGACGACGACAGCCTGAGCCAGGGACAGAAGCAGCTCCTGTGCATCACCCGGGTGATGCTGGCCCTGCCGCCCATGCTGATTCTGGACGAAGCCACCTCCAGCATCGACACCCGGACCGAGATCCAGATCCAGAACGCCTTTGCCAAGCTCATGGAAGGCCGCACCAGCTTCATCGTGGCCCACCGGCTCAGCACCATCCGCAGCGCCGATCGGATCCTGGTGATGAAAGACGGGAAAATCATAGAGCAGGGCACCCACCAGAGCCTGATGGAACAGGGAGGGTTTTACAAGGAGTTGTACAACAGTCAGTTTGCAGGGTGATAAGGGTGTTGCACAGAACGTGCAACACCCTGTTTTTCCATTCACCCCCCAAAAACGCCCATTCATCCCGCAGGGGGTTCTCAAATCTGGAAACTTCGGTATAATGGGACCTGAGGGGAAATTATCTGTACCGAGGAGGCACGAACATGGACAGAAACAATTCCGACTTCAGCTACGAAATCACCCAGGAACTGGGAACCCTTTCCACCAGCCCCAAAGGCTGGACCAAAGAGGTGAACCGGATTTCCTACAACGGCCGGACACCCAAATTCGACATCCGGGAATGGGCCCCGGGGAAAGAAAAAATGGGCCGGGGAGTGACCTTGAGCGAAGAAGAAGCCAAAACCCTGTGCAAGATCCTGTTCCAGTATTTCAAGGAACAGGCAGGGAGGTAAGAGGAGGGGGCTGCTGCAGGCGCAGCAGCCCCCTTTGTCAACGGTCAGCGGCAAAAAGGAGACCATCTGCCGGAGGCAGATGGTTTTGAAGGGAAACGCAGCCCTG
>NZ_FR902109.1:24135-66820 GCF_000437815.1 Acidaminococcus sp. CAG:542 | reverse complement strand
CGGTTCCAGAGCCGGATCGCTCTGATGCGGACGGTCCAGCAGCTGCGCAGCGACAACGAAACCCTGCGTCAGGACAACCAGAAAGTCCACGCCCAGCTGGACGCCATGAACGACCGGCTGAACAAGCTGACGGCCCTGGTGGAACAACTGAGCGCGAAGCAGTAACAGGCAGGAGGCTTCCGACTCCTGACTTCCGACTAAGAGGCTGTGAAGAAATGCACGATGCATTTTTTCACAGCCTCTTTTTCACGGCTTCAACGGTTCCAGCACGAACCCGATCAGCTTATCCAGCAGCTGTTCCGCCGGACATCCTTCCGGGTTCAGGGACAGGGGCCGGTCTTTGATCAGGAACAGCATTTCCGTAATGGCCGTCAGGATGAAGGTGACATATTCATAGCCGTGGTCCTGCTGGGGTGTCCGGAGCTCGCCAGCCTCCACCGCTTTTACCAGCAGGCTCTGGATGTAGTCTCCCAGCCGGGTGAGCCGCTGCCAGGAATCGTCGTTCAGGAGCCCGGAGGGGGTGAGCAGTTCCTGGTACAGGATGATCATGTGCTGGTGGGGATCCAATTGACTTTGCAAAATGGCGTGGAGGTATTTCTTCAGCCGCTGGAGAGGCGGTTTTTCCTCTTTTTCGATGGATTCTTCCAACCGGTGGAGCACTTTCAGCTGGCTGTCGATAATGGACTGGTACAGGGCCTGTTTGCTGCCGAAATGATAGGAAATCAGGGCACTGTTGCATCCGGCCAGCCGACCGATCTCCTTGATGGAAACATTGTGGTATCCCTTTTTGTCGAACAGTTCCGCCCCGGCATCCATCAGCCGCTGCATGGTTTCTTCCGAATTCCGTCTGTGCATGATTGCTCCCCTCTTTACTTAAAATAATTAGTTATGTGATTAATTTAATTATAACGCAGAAAAGGGAGGGGGTAAAGGCAAAAACACCTGTTTGCTGCCCTTCTTTTTTGCTATAATGGAAGAAGAATTTTACGAAAGGCGGAAACTGTCATGGAAACCATTTTGCTGGGGGCGGTGCTGTGCGCCCTCCTTGTTTTGATCGTGCTGCTGGTCCAGCTCCAGAAATCCCTGGGGGCCCAGGAAGAAGTCCGGGCCCAGCAGGCCCGGGAGGAGGCGGACCGGCTCCGGGACAGCCTGGACCAGAAGGTGACCCTGTCCATGAGCGTGGTCAGCGACCGGCTGGCTATGGTGAACCGGGGCCTGGGGTCCATGCAGTCCCTGGCCCAGGGCGTGGGGGATCTGAAGAAGGTCCTGACCAATGTGAAGAACCGGGGGATCTGGGGGGAAATGCAGCTGGGAAACCTGCTGGGAGACATGCTGGCTCCGGAACAGTACGGCACCAACGTGGCCATCCGTCCCCGGAGCCAGGAACGGGTGGAATTTGCCATCCGGCTGCCCGGCCGCACCGGGGATGCCCCTGTATGGCTGCCCATTGACGCCAAATTCCCTCTGGAAGACTACCAGCGGCTGGTCCAGGCCCGGGAAGACGGAGACGCCGACGCCGAAACCCTGGCCCTGAAACAGCTGGAAATCCGGCTGAAAAGCGAGGCCAGGGACATCCGGGACAAATACATCGCCCCTCCCTATTCCACGGATTTCGGCCTGCTGTACCTGCCTCTGGAAGGGCTTTTTGCAGAAGCCGTGTCCCGGCCGGGCCTCATCAGCGAACTCCAGCGGAAATACCGGGTGACCCTGGTGGGGCCCACCACCCTGGCCGCTGTGGTGAACAGCCTCCAGATGGGCTTCCGTACCCTGGTGGTCCAGAAACAGACCAGCCAGGTGTGGCGGCTGGTGGCCCAGATCAACACCGACCTGGGTGCCTTCGAAACGGCAGTGGAACGGGCGGAAAAGAAACTGGCCGAAGCCCAGTCCGCCATGGAGTCCGTGGGGGACCGTACGCGGATTCTGAAAAAGCACCTGGACCGGGCAGAAAAATTTACGAAAGCACTTGACAATACAGTAGAGAATGAGTAAAATCGTAAGCAAGTGCTTGATGTACCTAAATAGATATACTGAATAAACTGTCCATGAAGGAACCAAGTACACAAGGCCTTTTCTTCCAGAGAGCTGCTGGGTGTGGGAAGCAGCGGAAGACCCTGTGGAATCCACTCCTGAGACGATGGGGGCAGCAACCCATCCGGCCAAGCCGTTATCCTGGAAATGAGGCTGCAGTGCAGCGAAATAAGGTGGCACCACGTGAGAGGTTCTCCCGTCCTTGACATACCCGTTTAGGGGGTCAGGCACGGGAGTTTTTATTTTATACAAGGTACCCGTGAGGGGCGAAGGAGAGACAATCATGGACAAGAAAAAAGTCATCGTGGTGGAACGGATTTCGGACAAGGGCGTGGAAATGCTGAAGGCCCAGCCGGACCTGGAAGTGGATGTAAAGTTCGACATTCCCCGGGAAGAGCTGCTGAAGATCGTAGGGGCCTATGACGCCATCATCGTCCGCAGCGTCACCAAAGTCAACGAAGAATTCTACAAGGCGGCCAAGAACCTGAAAGTGGTGGGCCGTGCGGGCAACGGGGTGGACAACATCGATATCGAAGGTGCCACCAAACGGGGAATCATTGTAGTGAACACTCCGGAAGCCAACGTGATTTCCGCTGCCGAACACACCATCGGCCTGATGCTGGCCTCCTGCCGGAACACCGTACGGGCCCAGAAGATGATCGAAAGCCGGGTCTGGGACCGGAAGAACCTGAAGGGAGTGGAACTGTACCACAAGACCCTGGGGATCATCGGCCTGGGCCGGATCGGTACCCTGGTAACCAAACGGATGCAGGCTTTTGAAATGAAGGTCATCGCCTACGATCCCTACATCCCGGATGCCCGGTTCAAACGGCTGGGTGTGGAAAAATGCGAAACCCTGGATGATCTGCTGGCCAAGGCCGATATCATCACCATCCATACTCCCAAAACGGAAGAAACCATCAACATGATCGGCAAGGAAGAACTGAAGAAATGCAAGAAGGGCGTCCGTCTGGTGAATTGCGCCCGGGGCGGCCTGTACAATGAACAGGCAGTGGCGGAAGCCATCCAGGAAGGCCAGGTGGCCAGCATCGGTCTGGACGTGCTGGTGGACGAACCCAAACCCATTTCTCCCCTGATCGGTCTGGACCAGTGCGTGCTGACGCCCCACCTGGGAGCGGACACCGTGGAAGCCCAGGACAAGGTGGGCATTTCCATTGCCCAGGAAGTGGTGAACGTGCTCAATGGTCAGATGGTGCCCAACGCGGTAAACCTGCCGGCCCTCCATCCTCAGGAACTGGAAGGGATGTTGGGATACCTGCAGCTGGGTGAATGCCTGGGCAAACTGTACTACCAGCTGGAAAAGGATCCGGTGGATAAGGTGGAAGTGGTTTATGAAGGCCCTGCCGCCAACCTGGAAACCACCCTGATCACCCGGAGCATCCTGAAGGGCCTGTTCGATCCCATCCTGAAGGAACGGGTGAACATGGTCAATGCGGAACTGGCTGCGGAAACCCGTGGGGTGGCCGTGGTGGAAGGGAAGATGAACGGGGAAGACCGGCTGAACCGGGTATCCGTGAAGATTTCCAGCGGGAACAAGGTATTCACCGCCGCCGGCATGGTGGCACCGGACGAAACGCCCCACATTACGGAAGTCCAGGGCTACCACTATGACCTGGTGCCGGAACACTACATGATCCTGGCCAAGAACGACGACAAGCCCGGGATGATCGGCCAGATGGGGACCCTCCTGGGGGCGGCTCATGTGAACATTGCCAACATGCAGGTGGCCCGGAAGCCCAAAACCGGCAACGCCATGATGATCATGACCGTGGACAGCCCGGTGGAAAAAGCCACCCTGCAGATGATCGCCGGCCTGGACGGGATCCAGAGCGCGGATTTTGTGACCCTGTAAAGAGAACGGCTGCCGCAGGCAGACGTTCTGTCACTGGTCTCTGGTCACTAGTCACTAACGGAAGGAACCCGGGCAGCGGGTTCCTTTCATTCGGCCGTTGACCGTTGACCCTTGACAAAAAAAGACTGCCGCTGATGCGGCAGCTTTTTTTTTACCCTTTTTTCCTCCCTGCAATATGGGTCAGATCCAGGGTATTGATCCGGTTGAAATACTCCCGGATCAGATGGATGAAACAGGACACGTACCGGGGATGGTAGCGGTTTTCGTAATAGGCCAGGTACAGGTCGTGGGACACAGGGTTCCGCTTGTAGAGCACCGGAAACACATTCACATCCGGGGCCAGATTCTGCTGGACCTTGTGGAGGGGCATGGTGGTGGAAAAGGCGGCACAGAGCCCCTGAGAGGCCAGGGCCACGCTCATCCGCAGGTAACCGGTGGACAGGTACACCCGGGGTACCACGCCGGCTTCCTCGAAACAGTTGGCAATGATGCTCCCCAGCTTGTTGGGCGGGGTGATCAGCAGGAAGGGCAGTTTGGCAAAATCTTCCAGTTGGGCTCCCCGGCGGGACTGTTCCTTGATGGCGGAAGCCGCCTCAGGACCGTAATACTGCTCCAGAAGCCGGTCGGAGACCAGGAGATACAGCTGGTTGGACAGGAGCAGGGTACTGGACAGCCCGGGCAGGTTCTCGTTCCGCACCGACAGCACCACATCCAGTTCCCCCTGGTCCAGTTTGGCCATAAGGTGGCCTGAGGTATCATCTGTAAGGGCCAGGGACACGTTGGGGTATTGCTGGGAGAAGGTGGGCAGGATACTGGGGAGCATGTAGTTGTACCGGACAAAACTGGCCCCGAACCGGATCACCCCCCGGGATTCATCGATCAGTTCCGAAAGGGTTTCCCGGAACTCCTTTTCCTGGTCCGCCACAGACGAAGCGAAACGGAGCAGGGTCCGTCCTGCCTCGGTGAGAGACAGCCGGGGCTTCCGGTAGAACAGGGGCGTGCCGCAGTCTTTTTCCAGACGGGCAATGTGGTTGGACAGGGTCTGCTGGGACAGGAACAGCCGGTGGGCAGTACGGGTCATGTTCAGGTCCTTGGTCAGTTCCCGGAAGTAATACAGGCTTTCCAGATCCATGGAATATCCTCCTTCGGCAGTATGAAACTTCGTTCTACAAATAAATTTTGTTGTTAATTTAAATTATAACTGTTTTACTTTGTCACCGCAAGAAGTTATCATACAATTGCGAAAAGGAAATGGCGGAACAACAAAAGCCACCGCCATTGTCAGTAAGATAGAGCCAAGTTTTAAGGAGGAATTGATTATGTCCATTGGAAACCGTGTATTTTTAAAGAAACCCGAAGCCCCTCAGGAACTGCTGGATGCCTTCAGCACCATTCCTGCCGCCAATATTGCCGACACCATGGGCCGTCTGGTGGGGATGCATCCTCGGATCAAACTCCAGAGCGCTCCCCAGAAACCCATTACCGTGGGCCGGGCCCTTACCATCAAAAACTGCGCCGGGGACAATCTGATGATCCATCAGGCCCTGAACATGGCCAAACCCGGTGACGTGCTGGTGGTCTCCAACGATGGAGGGGAAAGCTACCGGTCCCTGATGGGAGAAATCATGTTCACCTATCTTATGGGCACCGGCGCTGCCGGGATCGTGTTCGACGGCCCCATCCGGGACATCGATGCAGTACGGGAAATGAAAATGCCGATTTATGCAACGGGAACCAACCCGGCCGGCCCTTATAAAGAAGGACCTGGGGAAATCAACGTGCCCATCTCCTGCGGGGGCATCAGCGTAAACCCGGGGGACCTAATCGTCATGGATGCGGACGGGGTCATTGTGATTCCCCTGAAGGACGCGGAAACGGTGCTGAAAAACGCCCGGGCCTTCCAGGAAAAAGATGAAGCCAAACTGAAACTGACCCAGGAAGGCCGGTCCAACCGGGATTGGGTGAAGAAACTGGTGGAACAGAAACAGATCGAAATGATTGACGCCATGTACAACGAATGAGGAACGGGGGAACCATCATGAATATTGGATTTATCGGCTTCGGCGAAGCGGCATTCAACATTGCACAAGGGTTGTATGGGGAAGGAATCCAGGGCATCAAAGCTCACGATGCCATGCAGAATCATGAAGTCATGGGCAAACTGGTCCACAAACGGGCAGAAGAAGCCCATGTGACCCTGGTGGACGATTCCAAGAACCTGGTGGACTGGGCGGATGTGGTGTTTGCCGCCGTGCCCTCCACCTTTACTATGGGGGTCTGTGACGAAATCAAAGACCATCTCCGGAAAGGCCAGCTGTATGTGGATGTAAGCGCTTCCACCCCCGCCACCAAACAAGCCATATGGGAAAAGATCAAAAACACCGGGGTCCTCTTTGCCGATGCAGCCATGCTGGGGTCCCTGCCCAAAAAGAAACACCAGGTGCCCATTACCGCCAGCGGCAACGGAGCAGCTGCCTTCAAGGAAACCATGACTCCGTATCATATGGACATTACCCTGGCCGGTGAAAAAGCCGGGTCCGCCTCCGCCATCAAACTGGTGCGCAGCATCTTTATGAAAGGGATTGCCAGCCTGATGATCGAAATGCTGGAAGGGGCCCACGCTTATGGAGTGGCCGACGAAGTGGTGAACTCCCTGTCCAAATCCCTGGACGGCACTCCCTTCGTATCCCACCTGAACCGTCTGGTCACCGGTACCGGGGTCCATGCCAAACGGAGAGGCCATGAACTGGAAGGCTCCATCGACCTGCTGAAAGACGCCGGTGTGGAACCTCTGATGACCACGGCCGCCAAAGCCTCCCACGAAATGCTGGTACCCTTCGACTTCGCCGAAAAATTCGTGGACGCCGCTCCCACCAAATGGGAACAGATCGTGGATCCCCTGCTGGAAGAAGCGGAGAAGAGAAAGAAGTAACGCCCCCTACCAAAAGAAGGACAGGAACCGGATTTCGGTTCCTGCTCTTCCCAAAATATCTGAACTTTTATACAATACATAAGAACCGTTCCATACTTTTTGCCATACAGAATGAGGTGTGAAATGACCATAAGAGCGTTAATGAATATGATGACTGCCGTGAGCATGTTCATCCTGCTGGGGTTCTTTGTCCGGGAATTCGTAAAACCCCTGCAGAAACTGTTCCTGCCGGCTTCCCTGGTTGGGGGCCTGGTGATGCTGGGACTGGGCCAGCAGGGGAAGTCAATTCATAAATCTGTGGGACTCTAGGCGTAAGGCTTTCCATGGACACAACAAAATTATTTTGTTGAACAGATAAAATATACGTGTTTCACTTTGTTGCTAGAATAAGTTATCATAAAATTGCGAATAAAGATTACCCTTGCGGAAGCTAGCACCGGACAAGGGGTGTACTGGAGAAAAATTGAAAATGCATTGCCACTGAAAAGGAGGAAAATAGATGTTTACCCCTGCTACTCTGGCCATTATCATTCTGGTTTTGGCCATTATATCATTTTTAGCTGAAAAAATTCCGGTCAATCTGACCATTATGCTCAGCTTGATTGTTCTGGTGCTGACCGGGCTTGTGACCCCGAAAGAGGCCATAGCCGGATTTTCTAGTACTACGATTTTGATGCTCATTGGTGTTATGATTGTGGGAAGTGCTCTGTTTGAAACGGGCGTTTGTGACCAGATTGCCGAAGTGGTGACCCGGTATGCCAAAACGGAACGGAAAATGATGATGGCCATTCTGGTTATGGCCAGTCTGATGTCTGCAGCCGTGAGCAATTCCGGGACAGTAGCAGTGTTCATTCCCATCATCCTGGGGATTTGTTCCACTGCTCATTACAGTCATTCCAAACTGTTGATGTGTGCATTTCTGGGTTCTATGTGTGGCGGACGTCTTACTCTGGTGGGGGACGCGGCCATCAATGTACTGATTGGGGACCAGATCATTAAGTTGGGATATCCGTTTGGCTTTTTTGAAATCAGTAAGATTGGTCTGCCTCTGACGCTTATTATGCTGGTATATATGTATTTTATAGGATACCGTTTCCTGCCAGATATTCCCATGAAAGGATTTGACGATGCCCTTTTTAAAGCCAAGAACAAACAGGATGTTCCCAAATGGAAAAAGAATGCATCCATTCTCATTATGCTGGTGATGTTCCTGGGGATGATTTTTGAAAAGCAGACTGGGATTCCTTCCTATATGGTGGCTATCATAGGGGCTGTGGCGGATGTGTGCTGCGGTATATTTACAGAAAAGCAGGCCTATCAACTGGTCAGCATCAAAACGGTTATTCTGCTGGGCGGGATTACTCCGCTGGCTACGGCTTTGAAAAAGACAGGCGCAGCTCAGCAGATTGCGGACCTCCTGATTACGCTGATCGGCGGGTCTACCAACGTGTACTTTATTACAGTGGTGATTTTCCTGCTGACTACGATTATGACTCAGTTCATGTCCAATGTGGTAACGGTGACCCTTTTGATGCCCATTGTCATTTCCGTGGCGCATTCCATTGGTGTCATTCCCTCTGCGCTGGTCATGGTTTTGGGCATTGCCTCCACCATGTCCATCCTGAGCCCCATTGCCTGCCCTCCTGCCAATCTGATTTATTCCTATGGGGGCTATAAATTCTCCGATTACTTCAAGAGCAATATTGGTCTTTGCCTGGTGTTCCTGGTAACCTGCATTGTACTGATTCCTTTGATCTGGCCGTTCTATAGATGAGGTGGTAAAAGGTGCTTGATATACTGATTGACCGGGTGAAACTACTGGATTTGGCTTCTGGAGAAGAAAAGCTTTGTGGAGTTGGGATTGAAAAAGGAATGATTACTGCCGTATTGCCGGCAGAAACCCCGCAGCCTCAGGCAAGAAAAGTGATTTTCGGCAACGGTTCCTATCTTTTTCCCGGATTTATTGATTTCCATACTCATTTGTTCCAGCATGGCAGCGGATTCGGTCTGGATGCAGACCGGCTGCTGACTGCAGGCGTGACTACGACGGTAGATATGGGGACCGCAGGATATGCCAATTATCCGGCTTTCCATCAGTGTGATGTGGTGGGAAAGACAGTACGGATTAAATCGTATCTGAACCTTTCTCCCGTGGGGCAGCCTGGTAAGGGAATCAATGAACCTTTGGAACAGAAAGTGCTGGATGTGGGTGCCATGGAAAAAATCCTGGATCAATATCCAGGAGAGGTTGTCGGGATAAAGATTCGGACCAGTGCCAATATAGTAGGTGAACTGGGCTTGGACCCCTTAAAAAAAGCCGTGGATTTTGGAGAAAAACTGGGACTTCCAGTCTGTGTCCACACAACAAATCCTCCGGCTTCTGCCAGTGCTGTAGCAGAAATCTTAAGACCGGGAGATATCTACTGTCACTTGTATCATTCTGTAGGGCGCACGATTCTGGACAGCAATGGTCATGTGGAAAAAGGTGTTTTGGAAGCCCGGAAACGGGGAGTATTGTTTGACTTGGGAAATGGAAAGATGAATTTCAATTTTGCAGTGGCGGAAGCTGCTATCCAGGATGGCCTGTTCCCCGATTTCATCAGCAGCGATGCCACTCCAGCCACCTTTCACAAAAGTGAACTGATGTGGGACCTGCCCCGTTGTATGTCAAAGCTGCTTTATTTAGGGATGCCTTTGAAAGAAGTGGTACGCAGTGTAACAGAAACCCCTGCAAAAGTGCTTGGGCTGGATCACCGCATTGGCAAGGTGGCAGAAGGATATGAGGCCGACCTGACTCTTTGTCGGATGGGAAAGGGCGAAATCATCTTTGGAGATTCCAGTGGGGAAAACCGGAAAGGCAGCCAGTGGCTAGAACCAGAGAAAACTCTGATTGCCGGGAGAGTGGTCTGGGAAAAAGAAATCTGAGGCGTAAACAAATGGTCTGCTGAACCCGCCCTGAGGGGCGTCAGATATCATGGCTGAGGACCTACGGCACCGATTTACATATCCATTGTTCTGGCCAATTTTTTAAGGCAGATGAACCGGCAAAATGGTGACAGAATTCTTAAAGCACAGGCCCCCCGGTGTGGCGACACCGGGGGGCTGTTCTTAAAAATGAGAAAAATATTTTTCAAGGGAAACAGATACCGCAATCAATAAATTTGGCACCAAAAATATTGTAATTTCAATATTTTTGGTGCCAAATTTATTTTTAGTTCTATGGAAATCTATTACACCGGACGAAGTAAACCAAAAACCGTAAAGTATAGACTAACAAAAACCTGGAAATAAGATTTTCGTAAAGTATAGAAGAACACTTTTCGACCATTTCCCTGGAACAGCTCTCTTCGATTTAATCAGACCGGTACCTTTAATGGAATGGGACCTCCATGGGTCCATAAGTGCAGTAAGTCCGGGATGACCGGGCGGGATTGCAGTGCAACCTTGGGTCATCCCCTACGGGGTACAGCCAACCAAAATACAACCTTTGCACAACCCATGTTGTTTCAAATACCCATGGCAGAACCCTATCAAAAGGTGTATAATATGCAAATCAAAGCATAAATATACACGGAGGGAACTGCCATGAAAAAACTGATGACTGCCATCCTGACTGCCGGACTGCTGGGGACCTGCATGGCCCGGAGCCCTGGATTTCCTCAACTACTGTAAATCCAAAGGAGTGGAAGTGTTCTACGTCACCAGCCGGGACCAGGGAGAAGGCACCTACGGCTATGCCCTGAAGAACCTCCAGGACCTGTCCTTCCCTTATGCAGATAAGGATCATCTTACCGTGCTCGTCGACACCTCCAACAAGGAAAAGGAACAGAAAAAAATCGCCCAGACTCACAATATTGCCGTGTATCTGGGGGACAGCCTGAATGATTTCCAACGGGTGTACTATGTAAAGGACGTGGATCAGCGGAATGCCCTGATGGAAAAGGACAAGGACCTGTTCGGGAAAAAATTCATCCTCATGCCCAACCCCACCGACGGCCATTGGGTACGGGCCATTTTCGGGGAATCCGAACCGGCACCCACCAAGAAGAACCGGGAAACCTGGAAAAAAGCCGCCGAAAAGCAGCAGAGCCAGGTGATCCTGGAACATATGGGGAAATGAAGGCGGTCAGCTGTTAACGGTCAACGGCCTGCGGCACGCCCCTACCTCGTTGCTGTCGGACTATGGTTACCAATGGTCGGAGAAACGGGGGCTTCGGCAATGCCGTTATTGTGATTTCGCCCGGACCCTTGACCCCAACGGCGTAGGGGCTTGCTGCAGGCAAGCCCGTCCCGGCCTCCCGGCAGGGCACTACTGCAATGGACAATACGATTGTACCGGGTCCGTAGGGGCGGCAGGCCCGGCCGCCCGCAGACGGCCTGTTGTACAGCCCCTGCAGCAATCTATTTATTCAAAGTCGCTTAAAAATACGGAGAAAATCATAAAAAGATTTATCGTTTTCGTGCAAAATTAGCCTAAAACATTTGTTGTTTTCGTGTAATCCCATAGAATCCCCTGCCGCTGACCGTTGACAGAAAGGGGCTGCTGCTCATGCAACAGCCCCTTTTTCACTTCATCAGCGCCTTCACGCTTTTCCTTTTGAAATATTTCCGGATCTCTTCACACAGCTTTTTTTCCGGGGTGTGCATTACCCAGTTCTTCCGGCGGACCAGGGCGAATTTTCTTGTCACCGGGGGATCCAGCCGGTAATAATGGATCTTGTTTTCATATTCCATGCAGGATTTTCCGATGAAAGTGATGCCGATGCCCATGGCCACCATGGCCCGGGTGGTGACGATGCTGTTGGTTTCGCACATGGTGCTGGGGTCCAGACGGATGGCCTCGAAAATCTGGTCCGTCACTTCCCTCAGGGTGGAGCCTTTTTTGCAGATCAGGAAGTTGTCTTCTCCCAGTTCTTCCTCCAGATCTTTCCAGGGGACCGTATCCCCTGGATTTTTTTTGCAGTAGGGGTGGTTTTTGGGTACCGCCAGCAGGATTTCCTCCACCCCCAGGATATCCACCTGGTCCGGGGAAAAGCCGGAGGTGTCATGGATGGCCATCACCGCACAGTCAATAGCTTCTTCCTGGAGCATACGGCTCAGATCGATCACGTTCCCTTCGGTGATTTCCACGGTGGCTTCCGGGAATTCCGCCTTGAAACTGGGGACCACTGCCGTGAGCATTTTCAGGCACAGCTGGGAGGTGAGACCCAGGGTGATATGGCTTTTGTTGTTCATGGAGCGGATGTTTTCGTACAGATGCTTTTCAATGGAAAGGACCCGCTGGGCCTCTTTCACATACAATTCTCCTGCGGGAGTCAGGAGCATCCGGCTCCGGGTCCTTTCAAAAAGCGGCACACCAATTTCCTGTTCCAGTTTAGCCAGGTACTGGCTCAGGGAGGATTGGGAAATGTACAGCTCTTCCGCCGCCTTGGTCATGTTCTGCTTCTGGGCGATGGTCAGGATGTACTGGAGATGACGGGTATCCATAAAACAAGCCTCCTTGCAGACTAAGAAAAAGTAAGGATATCTCTTAGAAAGACTATTGAAATAATCAGATAATATTAGCAAAACTGATTGCAGGAATCATTATTACATATTGGCCAGGGAAAAGCAAATTGGCTATATTGATTACAGACAATTTGAAACATTCAAAAGCGCGATAAGAATTGCAAGGAGGAAAAACAATGGCAACTACACCGATTGTAACGGATATGAAGGTCATCCCCGTAGCCGGGTATGACAGCATGGAAATGACTCTGAGCGGGGCCCACGCACCGCTTTTTACCCGGAACCTGGTGATTCTCCACGACAATGCCGGCCATGAAGGCATCGGGGAAATCCACGGGGGCGAATATACGAAAGAATGTCTGGACAGCTATATTCCCCTGGTGGTGGGGCAGGAAATCGGCAAATACCGGTCCATTCTGGGCACCATCCACAGAGGAGGCAAAAAAGCCGAAGGAGATGACGGGGAAGGGATCCAGACTCTGGACATTTCCAAACTGAAATTCGTGGTCCGAGCAGAATGGGCTCTGGAATGTGCCCTTCTGGACCTGCTGGGCCAGTATCTGGGCGTTCCCATGTGTGAACTGCTGGCGGAAGGCAAGCAGCGGGATAAGGTGGAAATGCTGGGGTATCTGTTCTATGTATCTGACAAGAACAAAACGGACCTGCCCTACCTGGACGAATCCCACAGCAAGGATCCCTGGTTCCGGTACCGCCGGGGCGAAATCCTCACCCACGAACAGGTGGTGGAAGAAGCCCAGATTCTCCACGAAAAATACGGTTTCCGGAACTTCAAGCTGAAAGGCGGGGTCATGGAAGGGTCCTATGAAATGGACACCTGCCGGGCTCTGAAGAAAGCATTCCCTAATGCCCGGATCAACATCGACCCCAACGGGGCCTGGAGCCTGGATGAGGCCATCCGGCTGTGCAAACCCATGGAAGGGGTCCTGAGCTACATCGAAGATCCCACCGGCCCGGAAGCGGGCTTCTCCAGCCGGGAAGTGATGGCGGAATTCAAGAACGCCGTTTCTCTCCGGGTAGCCACCAACATGATTGCCACCAACTGGCGCCAGTTCTACCATGCGGCCGCCCTGAAGGCCGTGGACATCGTCCTGGCGGATCCTCACTTCTGGGGTATGGAAGGGAGCCTGCGGATGGCAGCTCTGCTGAAGGAATGGGGCCTCACCTGGGGCAGCCACTCCAACAACCACTTTGACATCACCCTGGCCACCTTCGCTCAGGTGGGCGCTGCGGCACCGGGGAATCCGGCTCCTCTGGATACCCATTGGATCTGGCAGGATGGGCAGAACCTGCTGAAGGATACTCCCCAGATCAAAGACGGTTTCCTGGAAGTATCCAGGAAACCGGGGCTGGGGGTCACCCTGGACATGGATCGGGTCATGGAAGCCAACAAGTTGTACAACCAGATGCCTTCCCACGACCGGGACGACGCCATGGCCATGCAGTACCTGATCCCCAACTGGAAATACGACTGCAAGAAACCCTGCCTGGTGCGGTAAGAGAAAAGGGGGAACCTATCCATGAGCTTTGCGGCCTTTGTCGGCTTTGCGATGATGATCCTCATCACCACACTGCTGCTGAAAAAGAAAGTCAGTACTCTGTTCGCCTTCACCATCATCCCCATTATCGGGGCCTTCCTGCTGGGGGCCAACGTAAAGGAAGTCTGCGATTACGTAAAATTCGGCCTGGGCAAGACCCGGGACCTGATGTTCATCATTTTCTTCTCCCTGCCTTATTTCTCTCTGATGAATGAAGTAGGGCTGTTCGACACCATGGTGGAATTCCTGTTGAAGCGGACCAAGCTCAGCGTCACCATTGTGATGATCATCACCGTGTTCGTTTCTCTGATTACGGAAATCGACGGCAGTGTAACCTCCACCTATCTGGTGACCGTACCCATGATGCTGCCTCTGTACAAGAAGCTGAAGATCGATCCCAAATGTCTGCTGCTCCTGTGCTCCGCCACCATGTGCGCCCTGTTCATTACGCCCTGGAACGGCCGGACCCTCCGGGCAGCCACCCTGTTGGACGGGATCCCTGCTCCCCAGAACTATATTTTCGTCCACATGCTGCCTCTGATGCTGATCTACATTGCCATGTGCCTTGGGCTGGCTGTGCTGCTGGCCCGGTTCCAGATGAAGAAAGGCGCCGGCCAGGTGGATGAAAGCGTCATCATGGAAGACCTGGAAAAGAAGGACCAGTCCGAACTCCGGCGGCCCAAACTGTTCTGGTTCAACCTGCTGCTTACTGTGCTGCTGATTGTGGGCCTGAGTGTGGTGCCTGCTCCCGGTTACGTGATCTTCGCCCTGGGCCTGGTCATCGCCCTTACCGTGAACTATCCGGATCTGAGCCTCCAGAACCAGCTGCTGAAGAAGTACTCCAAAGAAATGTATTCCACCGCCTGCGCCGTGTTCCTGTCCGGCGTGGTGGTAGGGGTCCTGTCCAAGAGCGGCATGATGGACGCCATGGTCCAGTTCCTGGTGGGCATCATCCCCAGCGTTCTGGGACCCTGGGTGTACCTGATCATCGCCATCTTCAGTGCTCCGCTGATGCTGATCTTCACCAACGATATCTGGCAGTATGCCCTGGTGCCCATTGTGGCCGGGGTCAGCGCCAACTACGGCGTGCCCAAGGAAATCGTGGTCATGACCCTTCTGATGAACATGGGAGCCATGGTTTCCCCGGTGGCCCAGCCTCAGATTTACCTGGCCTGCGACCTGGCGGACCAGACCGAGCTCCAGGATTACGTGAAGTTCTCCTTCGCTCCCTTGTGGATCATGAACATCCTGTGGCTGGTGGCTGGCTATGCCCTGGGCATCTTCCGGTGATCTTCCATCACCAACAATGTATCAAAACCATACATCCTTGGAAACCAACAGACCCAAAAGGCCGCTCCTGCGCGGGAGCGGCCCTTTGGGTCTGTTTTATGTTCTGCACTTTACTCTTTTCTTTTTTTTTCTTTTCTTTGCACTCTTTACTCTTTACTCTGCACTTTAGCCTTGGCTTTCCTTATCCAGTATTCCCGGGCCTGTTGGATGAACAGCTTCTCTGCCTGGTTCAAAAAGGCCCCTTTGGGATAACTGACCGCCACGTTCCAGTGGAGGGGCTTTTCAAAGGCATAATACCGGATCCCCTGTTCAAAACCCCGGGTGGTGGATTCCGCCACAATACCGCAGCAGATTCCCGCCCGGACCATTTCCAGGATGGTGGCTGGATTGGCGGTGTCAAACAGGATCCGGGGCACCATCTGCCGGGCCCGGAACAGCCGGTCCAGTACCGGACGCATGGTGGTCTGCTTCCGCAGCAGGATCATGGGACGGTCCTTCAGGGCCAGGAGAGGCAGACGGGGACGCTGTCCCTCTGCCGCCGGCAATTCTCCTTCCAGCTTCCAGTCCTCCGGTACTGCAATGAGGATATCCTCTTCATACAGGTCTTCATATTCATTGTCGTCCCGCTGGCTCCCGAACAGAGTCATGAACCCCAGATCCAGATCCCCGGCAGTGACCAGCTTCTGCATCTGGAACACGTTCAGTTCATAGGGGACCACTACCAGGTTGGGATATTCCTTGTGAAAAGCCGGGTACACATGGATGAACATGTCCGGCCCCCGGACGGGAGTCATCCCCACCCGGATGGTTCCCGTGTATCCGTGGGTCAGGTCGCTGATCTGGCTGTAGGTGTTCTGTTTCACCCGGAGCATTTCCCGGGCCCCTTCCAGGTAGATTTCCCCGGCCCGGGTAGGTCCCCAGTTCACCTTGCTGCGCTTGAAAAGAGGCGTCCCCAACTCATGTTCCAGGTGGAGCAGCTGCTGGTTCAGGGCCGACTGGGTTAGGAACAACTTTTCCGCCGCCTTGGTGATGCTCTTTTCTTCTGCAATTTTCAGGATGTGTTCGATCAGTCTAGTATCCATAAGTGGAAAGGACCTCCCTGCAGTTTCTCTAAATTAATTGTGCTCATTGAAATAATATTTTAATTGATTTTATCATATTTGGTAAAAATGAAAAAACCGTCGGTAATTCGACGGTTTTTTCTTATCCTTACGCTGTTTTTTATTTTACAACATACTTTTCTACACAGTCCCAATCGATGTCAATACCCAAACCGGGACTGTCAGGAACCAGAAAATTCATGGCGGCATCTGTTTGAAAGGGAGTTTTCAAGATACCAGTCTTCAACGGATTTGGATTTTCTTCTGACTCCATGGCAATGGTATTGGTCATGGATGCCGCGACCTGCAGGCTGGTTGCAAACAGGATGGCAGAACCGAAACAATGCAGTGAAATCTTTTTTCCGGCAGTCAATGCGGCTGTTCCTATTTTTTTGACTTCAGATATGCCGCCTGCCCAGCCTACATCTGGTTGGAGAATGTCAATAAGATTTTCAGTCATTAGATGGTTAAAATTGGAAAGGCCCTGCTGAGTCTCACACCCTGCAGTAATCAACTCTGGTGCGGCATGGGCTATTTTTCGGTAGCCAGCAATATCCTCGAAAGGAAGAGGTTCTTCAATGACCTGCACACCAGTGTCCAGAAGGCGAGGCGTATTTTGAATCACCTGATCGGCCGTCCAGGAAGCATTGGTATCGACCATCAAAGTACCATCTTTCATGATTTCATGAGCTGCTTGGATCCGCCTCCAATCTTCTTCTGTACTGACTGTATCTTTCTGGTTGGCCATATATTTTAGAAAAACATTGGTATTCGTGCGGCCTATTTTTATTTTTGCACTGGTATAGCCTTTTTTACGGTATCCGTACAGCTCTTGTTGAAGTCCGTCCAGTCCTTTTCCAGGAGCATAAAATCCTCCACTGGCATAGGTGGGAACTTTATTGGAAGATGCTCCCAAAAGATGGCTGATGGGCATATGAGCAGCTTTGCCTAGAATATCCCAGAGAGCGGTATCAATACCTGAAATGACAGCCATTGTCAGACCGCGACGGCCGTTGGCCAGGGTGCGCCAATACATGGTTTGCCAAAGCTCTTCAATGTTTTCCGCCTCTTTACTCAAAATAATGGGAGAAATCTGGTAATCAAGCAGTGCTTGAAGGACATTGAGAGGGGCTCCAAAAGAAAAGGCTTCTCCAATTCCCCAAATTCCTTTGTCTGTATCAACACGGATCAGGAAGGCCTGTCGTGCTGTAGAGGTGCTTAAAGCGTCATGGATTTCATCACAGGGACAACGCAGTTGAATCCCTTTCACAGAGGTTATTTTCATAACAGGCCTCCTAAACGGTCATGCCCAGGAAAGTGGGGAACCACAGGCTGATGGAGGGAATAAATGTGATTAGCATCAGGGCAATCAGCAGACAGGCCAGCCAGGGAAGCAGTGCTCTTGAGAAATGACCTACCGATATATGCCCAATCTTGCTGACAACGAATAAAACCAGGCCAAAAGGAGGCGTTAACAGGCCAATCATCAGATTCAATACCATGATGATGCCAAACTGCGTTAGATTTACATGGTACGCTTTCAGAAGCGGCATAATCAACGGTACAACAATGGTGATGGCGGAAGCGGTTTCCAGGAAACAGCCGATAATCAGCAGGAAAATATTGATCAGCAAGAGCAGCATGAACTGAGAGGAAACAAGCCCCGTCATTTCTTTCAGAATCAGCTGGGGAATCCGTACACGAGTTGCCACGTACCCAAAGAAAGTGGCACCGGCAATGATCAGAGCAATGGTAACAGAATCCCGGAAGGTTTCTTTCAGGATGGAAATAAATTTTGTCAGAGTCAGTTCACGATAAATGCAGATTTCTAAAAACAGACTGTAACAAACTACAATGGCTGCACTTTCTGTAGGGGTGAAGACACCCCCGTAAATTCCTACCAGCAGAATAACAGGAGCCATCAGCGGGAGGAAGCCGTCTTTAAGAGCGGTAAAAAATTCGCCTCCAGAGGGAAATTTGGTACGGGGATAGTGACGCATAATAGCATAAGCACTGACCAGTACCATCATCAAAATGGCCATGACCAGGCCAGGGATGATTCCAGCCATAAACAGGGCACCTACGGAGGCCCCGGATACGGTTGCATAGACGACCAGAGGAATGGAAGGGGGAATAATAGGCCCCAGTGTTGAGGAAGCGGCCGTAACGCAGCAGGAAAAGTCATTATCAAAACCGTTTTCATTCATGGCTTTGATTTCAATGGAACCAAGCCCACCGGCATCAGATACAGCTGTACCAGACATGCCGGCAAAAATTACAGAACAAAGAACATTTACATGGCCTAAACCTCCAGGGAGCCATCCAACAACCTTCATGCAGAAAGAAAAGAGCTTTTTTGTGATGCTGCCGGTATTCATGATTTTTGCAGCCAGCAGGAAAAGCGGGATGGAAAGAAGAGTAAAGGAATCTACGCCAGTGTAGAGATATTGGCTGAGAAGGCTCCATTTCATTCCAAAGCGGGTAGCCAGAACGGCACAGCCAGCCAGAGACATACTGATATAGACTGGAACCTTCAGCAGGAAGAGAGCCAGCATGGAAACCAGTAGCATGATAATAATCGTGTTCGTAGTCATATTCCCAAATTCATCTCACTTTCTTTTTTCCGGGCGATAGCTTTTTCTTCTTTGTTGATATCCATGGTATCCGGGCAGCCTTTGCACAGAGCGACGATTTTGCATACTGCTACCACAAAGAGAAAAGCAAATCCAACACACATGGCAGAATAAATCCAGTTCATTTTTATCCAGGGGAGTGCTACTGCAGAAACTCCTGTGTTGGTATTAATCAGAACCATGAGACTTTTAAGACAGAGCACAGAAAAAACACAGGTTAGAATATTGATCAGGATATTAATGACTTTCTGTAGTTTAGGCGGGCATTTATTGACGACCATATCCACACAGATATCAGCTCCTTCTGCAAGAGTCAGCGGTGCTCCCAAAAAAATCATCAGACAGAAGCAGATACGAGCCAGTTCTTCTGTGAAATTCTGGCCAATGGTAAAGAGACGGCAGAGAACTTGAATAACCATCAGCAGAAAAATGATAAACAGAAGAGTTATGCAGATGCCTTCAACAGTTTTCAAATATCCCCGTGCAATTTTATGGAACATGACAGAATACCCTCCTTTTCTAAGAGAAAGGGTGCCGTACTTTATAGTGCGGCACCCTTATGCTGGGAATTATTTGGCGTATTTCATGACTTCATCATACGTGGTGACCGTCCATTTGCTGCTGAATTGTTCTTTATAGTAATTTTCCAGTGCATTGCGGAATGCAGCTTGATCAACTTCAACGACTTTCATGCCCTTGTCCTGGCATTGCTGTTTGTATTCCTGACGGCTTTCTTCTGCCAGCTTGTCAGCATAGGCCAAGTCTTCTTTTGCACATTCCTGAATGATTTTTTGCTGGTCAGGAGTCAATTTTTCGAACGCCTTGTTATTGATATAGAGACCCACAAATTCATATACATGGTTGGTTTCCATGATATAAGGCTGTACTTCATACAGTTTTAAAGTTGCCATTTGTTCATATCCACCTTCGCAAGCTTCGGCTACTTTGGTCTGCAGTGCCGTGTACAGTTCGTTCATGGCAACGGTGGTGGAGCTGACACCCAGTTGACTCCAGGTATCCACATAGACTCTCATGCCTGGCAACCGCAGCTTTAATCCTTGAAGATCGGCAGGTGTTTTAATGGGCTTTGTCCCGGCCAGTTCACGGATATCCCGGTTGTGGAAGCCCAGAGTGG
The DNA here is from genome assembly GCF_000437815.1 of Acidaminococcus sp. CAG:542. Lineage (NCBI taxonomy): Bacteria > Bacillati > Bacillota > Negativicutes > Acidaminococcales > Acidaminococcaceae > Acidaminococcus > Acidaminococcus sp. CAG:542. The sequence goes on along the minus strand of NZ_FR902109.1, from coordinate 46,765 downwards.
TAAAGCCATTTTTCTTATAGATGGCTTTGAGCTTATCACCAATACCACTGTTCAGAATAGCCTGTTGCTGTTTCAAATCTTTCATTAGGAAGGGTGCATCCAGGAAAGTGTATTCTGGAGCATACAAGTCAAGTCCTTCCAATCCGGACATCGTCATGTCCAGATCGCCACTGGCTACAGAAGAATAGTTGTCTTTGGGATTTCCTAAAGTTCCGTCTGTAAACAGATTGATTTCAATACTTCCATTGGACTTTTTCTTGACATCATCTACAAACTTCTTCATGGCTTTGCCAGCGGGAGAATCTGCCGAATAAGCGGTAGCCAAATCCATTTGGACTTTGCCGCCTTCACTTTTTGCTTTCCCAGTTTCTTCAGTTCCGCAGCCAGTGAGAGCGAATACGGCCAACGATGCCAGACACAGTGCCGCAAGTGTTTTTTTGACGTTCATTGCAGATTCCTCCTTCAAAACAGTTCATTAAAGATTCTAAAAATTCCGTTCACTCTTTCTAATTTGATTCTAGCATAGAATTTTTTTGCATCCAAAGGATATATCCAGTATAATTGAAATATATCTGTTGTATACAAGAGCGGACTGGAATAGAGGTGAAATGGCTGTCATGATGAGTTTACGGGATAAAGCTTATTATGCAATCAAAAACAAAATCTTAAGATGCCAGTATGAAAGTAATGGGTTCCTGAATGAAACAGCTCTTATGGAAGAACTGGAGGTCAGTAGGACTCCTATTCGAGAAGCTCTGACACGGTTGGAACAAGAGGGCTTGGTTACTGTCCTTCCTAAAAAGGGTGTTATGGTCAGGCCTTTGACGATAAATGAAATCAACCAAAGTTTCGAAGCCCGTATGTTGCTTGAACCTTTTATTATCAGAAATGATTTAAAATATTTGGATTTAAAAGGGCTTCATGAGATACGTGATCGTTCACAGCAACTGATTGAAGCTGCACCGGATCCAGAACAATTCGCGCTACTGGATGATCGTTTTCATAGGCTCCTGGCTCAAGGGTGTTCGAATATTTACTTCCGAAACATGCTGGCCCATATCTTTGACCAGCATATGCGGATCCGTGTCCTTTCAGGAAGTGATATCTGGGAAAGGCATAAGGAAGCGGCTAAAGAACATCAGAAAATTATCGATCTAATTCTCATGGGGGAACGGGAAAAGGCGGGAGATGCCATGCTGTACCATTTAAAAGGTTCCAGAGAAACGGCATTACGGAGTTTGTCCAATCAATAATTATTAAAATAAACTTGTTGTATCCGGACTTGTATCAAATGTTTTTTCTGGGATAATATTTTAGTGAAAAGTGAATAACATATTATTGGCACAGTCCTAAGGGTTTTCATGATGCGTCTTAACGTTATCTAGTGAAAAGAAACAGGTTGTTGCATGCGTGAAATTACGCATTTGCAACAACCTGTTCTTTTTTGGAAATCTGATCTGACCTGGAATCCTTTTTACTCCATCGTCAGATGCATCAGCACTTTTTCCAGGACTTCAGCTGCCTGCCCAATATCTTCTGCTGAAGTGAATTCTTCCGGGGAATGGCTAATCCCGTTTTTACTGGGAACAAACAGCATGGCGGTGGGGAGAAAATGGCCCACTATCATGGAATCGTGACCTGCCCAACTGGGTTGTATCTGGAAAGGAACACTTTCTTTCGTGGCATAATCTTTAAAAAGTTCCATGATTTTCCGGTCCATAGGAAGTGGAGGAATCTGGTCCAGCTGTTTCCAGGAGAAAATTACATCATACTGCTGCTCCAAACCATGAGAAAATTCTTTGAAACGAGCAATGGCCTGGTCCATAACGGAATCTTCTGCGGCACGGATTTCCAAAGACATTTCTGCTTCCCCTGGGATTACATTTCCGGCATCGGGAGAAACACGGATATGACCGACGGTAGCCACATACTGTCCCTGAGAGGCCAGAGCGCTCTGGTAGATTTCGGTGATTTCCGCAGCGGCTGCGGCCAGGGCATCCTGACGGTTTTTCATGGCAGTGGTGCCGGCATGGTTGGCTTTGCCCTGGACGGTGATCATGAAATGCCGAATCCCCACAATGGCGGATACAATTCCCAGAGGCAGCTGGGCATCTTCCAAAGAGCGGCCCTGTTCAATGTGGAGTTCCAGGAAACATTTTCCCGGAAGCAGATGGGGGGCAAAAGAATCGCCTTTCAGCCCTGCCTGCTGAAGGAGCTGGGGCAATGGGCAGCCATCTGGAGTGACAAATGCTTCCGGAGACTGTCCCTGAAGTCTGCCGGTAAGAGCCTGACTGCCCATGCAAGGTGTTCCAAACCGGGTCCCCTCTTCTTCGGCAAAGGCAATGATGGTCAGCGGCCGGCGGGGAAGGAATCCTTTTTCACGCCAGAAGCGGGCAATGGCCAGTGGTACAGTAATTCCCAAGGCCCCGTCATATTTTCCGCCATGGGGGACCGTGTCCAGGTGTGAGCCTGTGTAGACCGGCGGAAGGTCTTCTTTCCCCGGTACGGTCATCAACAGATTCCCCCAGCCGTCCTTTTCACAATGCAGGCCATTTTTTCCCGCATATTGCTGAAGAAAGTCCTGGGCAGCCAGAAAGGCAGGGGACCAGGACAGGCGGGTTGTTCCCTGGCCTTCGGTATAGCCAAAGGAGGAAAGGGGCCGGAACAGATCCAGCCAAAGATCTTTTAGTGTTTTCATAAACATTCTCCTTTTTTTAAAACTTGTTTCCAGGTGTCAATGGCTTTTTGGAAATATTTCAGCAGGTCCTCTTTGATTTTGGGAAGAGATTTTACAAAGAAGGTGGCACTGAGAGTCAGCAGCAGCCGGCCTTTTTCATCATACAAGGGGACTGCCAGACTGCCTACATCATTGACAAACTCTTCGATTTCTGTAGAATACCCATTCTTTTTGATGGTTTTCAGCTGGGCCTCCAACTGCTCCCGGGACCGGATGCTGGCTGGGGTAAAAGCCTTGTATTCCAGCTGATCCAATAATTTTTTCCGGCCATGGGTAATCTGATCCAGAAGCAGCAGCTTTCCAGAACTGGTTGCATGGAGGGGCAGATCGGTATATTCACTCATAACGATGTAGTAGGCCTGTTTGGTGGGGTAGGCACAGTAGACGCTGAAAATCTGGTTCTGATAAACCATCTGCAGGCTGGCAGAGAAATGGTATTTTTCTGCGGCCGCATCCACCAGTGGTTTGAAGAGTTCTACATACCGGTCGATATCCTGGCGGATCATGGAGGCTTTGGTTACGAAGTAATATCCCAATTTGTAACAGCCCGTATCCTGGTCCCGGAGCAGCAACTGGCTTTCTACTAACGTATTGACCAGCCCACGGGTGGTGTTGATGTTCAGCCCGGTTTTTTCACTGATGGCAGACAGTGGCAGGCTGGGATCCGTAGGCGTAAAACAGTCCAGTATCTGTACGGCCCGCTGGATGGACTGGATGGGTTTCTGTAACTTTTTTTCCATAAATGCCCTCCTTTGGCAGCATGATTTTCTTTATTAGAGTAACACAAAAGAATTTGATTGACAAACAGAAAATAGAGTGATATAAAAATGTACAAAACTACAATGCAAAAATAAAAACGATAATGTAGTCAATCAAGAGCGAGTTGCTAGGGTAATGCGGCGTAGAAATTTACTTGCGAAGGGGAGAGTATTATGGCAGAAAAGAAGGAAAAGCAGTTTACCCTAAGGGAAAAATTAGGGGCACTGGGACCTGGATTCCTGATTGTGGGCTCGTTCATCGGACCGGGGACGGTAACCAGTTCCACAAAAGCCGGGGCTGATTATGGGTTTCAGTTGTTCTGGTGCGTGATCTTCTCGGTTATTGCAGTGATTGTTATGCAGGGTATGGCTGCCCGGTTGGGCATTGTGACCCAGATGGGGCTGGCTCAGAATCTGGTGAAGGATTTTGAAGACCGGCCTGTGCTGCGGAATCTGCTGTGCGGACTGGTGGCCGTGGCCATTACCATTGGCGGCTTTGCTTATATGAGCGGGGACCTGACTGGGACGGCTATTGGCATCAGTGCCCTTACGGGAATTTCTACCCGAATCATTGCGCCAGTATGGGGCTTCTGCATCCTGCTGCTCCTGAGTTTTGCCGGGGATGCCCTTAAATACCTGGAAAAATTGCTGGGAGCTTGTGTGGTTATTATGGCTGTGGTTTTCTTGGTGACCATGTTCGTGGTGAAACCGGATTTGGGAAAACTGCTGGCTGGATGTGTGCCCAATATTCCTAAAGGCGGGCTGATGACCTGTTTGTCTCTGATTGGGACTACGGTAGTGCCCTACAATATGTTCCTCCATGCCGCTTCCGCCAAACGGACCTGGCACAGCACCGATGAACTGCCGCTCTGCCGGTTCGGGACCAATGTCCCCATGATCATCGGGGGCATCGTTACCGGGGCCATTATGGTAACGGCGGCAACGGTTATGCTGGGGATGCCTGTCCGGAATGCCATGGATATGTCCATCCAGCTGGAACCCACTCTGGGGACTTTTGCCAAACCTTTTATGGCCATCGGTCTGGTGGCCGCCGGGGTTTCCAGTGCCGTCTGCACTCCCATGGGCGTTTCTTATGTACTGGCCGGACTGTTCGGTTGGGAAACCAACCGCAGTGACAAACGGTATACCATTACCAACTTCCTGGTGCTCCTGACGGGTATTGTCATTGCCGGGGCCGGATTCAATCCCATTGCTCTGATTATGGCGGCCCAGATGGTCAATGGTGTGGTACTTCCCGTTGTGGTAGGTGTGACCATTTATCTGACGGCCAGCCGGAGAATCATGGGCCAGTTTGCCAACAGTACTCTGGAAAATGTCCTGGGGGCTGCCATCTTCGTGATTTCCCTGATCCTGGGTGTCAGCAGTGTCATCAGTTTGTTATAAGAAGGTCTTTGACCTGTCTGTTTAATTTTTAGAGGAGATGTTCTGAAATGAGAGAAAGCAAACCTACGATTTATGATCCCAATTTCCTGCCCAATATGATTTACAGCGGGGTTCCGTCCTGGCTGAATCTGTCTGTCATTGAAAATGATGAGGACCTGAAGAAAATCGATGCAGCAGTGGTAGGGGTGCCATGGGAAGGGGGCTGCACCATCGGTGGCTATTCTTCCACTACGGAAGGCCCGAAGGCAGTCCGGTCCACTTCCATCCGTTACACCGGGTTCCTGCCGGATTATAATCTGGACTGCTTCGACTATCTGAAGGTAGCTGATTCCGGGGATGTTGCCACCCAGAACGGGAACTATGACTTCACCTTTAAATCCATCCGGGAACGGATCGGCAAACTGGCCGATGCCAAAATCATTCCCATTACCATTGGTGGTGACCATGGCATTGCTTATCCCATCATCAGTGAAATTGCCAAACGGTACCCGAAAAAGGTAGGCGTTCTGCATTTCGATGCCCATTTGGACAACTACTCTCATTTCGGTGATGATGAACTGTCCCGTTGTTCTCCTTTCTATCGGGTATATAACGATCCCAACATGGATCCCACCAAGATTGCCCACATTGGCATCCGGGGGCCCAGAAACCATCGGGAAGAATACAACAATGCCATGAAATACGGTGCCACGGTGATCCGTGCCATCGATGTCCATGAAGACGGCTGGAAAGCCTCTATTTCCAAAGCTCTGGAAGTGGTCAGCAAGGATACGGAATATATCTATATCACCGTCTGCGCAGACAGCCTGGATGCAGCCAATATGCCTCAGGCACCTCAGGATATGGGTGGGCTGACCTCCTATGAACTGCTCATGATGCTCCATGAAGCAGGGTTGGCAGGGGCGAAAGGCATCGACTTTGTGGAAACTTATCCGGAAGTGTTCACCCTGCAGACGGCGGCCCATGTGGTCAACTGGGCTTTCCTGTATTACCTGAACGGCCTGGCACAGCATATCAAAGAAAGCAAATAATTGATTTGAATGGTTGTCCGACTGTCCAAAGAGCAGTTGGACCGCCTGCAATAAAAGGGGAGTGAAAAACTTGAAACCGCAAAAAATGGATGAACCGGTTTCCATGTTTGTTCTGTTCGCCAGATTCTTTTCCATCCTGGCAAAGAATCTGGAAAAGGAATTCGGAGAAAAAGGCCTGGAAATCTTGAAACAAAGCGTCATCGATTGGGGTGTGGCACGGGGTAAAGATATTGCCCGCAGAGCTGCCCAGAGGGGTCAGAAAAACGATTTGGCTGCCTATCTGCCCAATTATGACATGGAACGCAGTGAGTTGTTCGGATATGATACGGAATATGGCAAGGATGAAATCAACCAGGATTTCGACCGGTGCGTATTCGCCAAGACCTGGATGGACGCCGGGGAAGAGAAGTATGGCCGCATCTACTGTGAAAACATCGATCCGGCCATCTGCAAAGGATACAATGAAGACCTGGAATGTGTGCATGACCATATTATGTACAAGGATCATCACTGTACCTTCTGCTTCCGGATGAAGAAATAAAAAGATATAAGGGGCTGTGCAAGGATATGGACAGGATATGTCCAGGATTCCTGCACAGTCTTTTTTTGCTTAAGCCATTATGCAAAAGAACTGTTGGAGGTGGGCTTTATGAGAATTGAGCGATGTAGTTGTTAAATACTATACACTATCAGCCAATTTTATTTGAATTGTAAAAAACATGTAAATATTCAGTAAAAATATGGTAAAATTAGCACATAAAGTATTCTACCCGGGAAAGAGATTTCAATAAGGGAGGCTGAATTACCATGAATCTGAAGAAGTGGCTGTCTGTAGGGATGCTGTGCGTGCTTGCTGCAGGGATCAGCGCCTGTGGCGGAGGCGGGGCGATTCCTGGTTCCAAACAGGACAAAAAATCTGCAGGGAATACGGTAATGCTGTATTCTTCCATGCAGGAAGATCAGCTGAATGCCATCAAGAAAGCATTTGAAAAGAAATATCCGGACATCAAACTGGATTATTACTTTGCCGGGACGGGGAAGGTCATTACAAAAATCGCTACGGAAGCGAAATCCGGCCAGGTGGCGGCAGATGTAATCTGGGTAGGGGACCCGGCAGACTACATCGGGTTCAAGAAAATGGGAATCCTCCAGAAATACAGTTCTCCGGAAGCCAAGGCCATCGATCCAGTCTTCATCGACAAGGAAGGTTATTATACGGGGGCCCGGATGATGAACATGGGCATTGCCTACAACCCCCAGAAAGTTTCCAAGGAAGAAGCACCCAAGACCTGGGATGATCTCCTGGATCCCAAATGGAAGGGCCAGATTGTCATGACGGATCCTGGAACAGCGGGGACTACCAAATATGCTGTAGGAGCCTTGATTTCCAATTCCAAGTACGGAAAGGCCTATTTTGAAAAACTGAAGGAAAACGGCACGGAACTCCAGTCCGGGACCACTGCAACCCACAACCAGATTGCGGCCGGTGCTTATAAAGTAGGGATGTGTTTGGATTATGTCACGGAAAACCTGAAGAGCAAAGGTTCCACCATCGAATTCGTCTATCCGAAGCAAGACATCATCTCCATCTACAGCCCCATCGCCCTGGTGAAGGGAGCCAAGAATGAGGAAAATGCCAAGAAGCTCTATGACTTCATCCTTTCCAAAGAAGGGCAGGAAGTCCTGGTACAAAACAATATGCTGTCCGTCCGCAAAGATGTGAAACAGAAGGGTGTGACCATTGAGGAAATCGCCAAGAATGCCATGAAGGTGGATCTGGAGAAACTAGCTGCCAATGCCAAGAATGTACTGGATGAATTCGATGCCATCTTCAAGAAAAATTAACGTCGGAACGGACGGCAGGACAGTCTGCCGTCCGTTTTTCAGGAGGTGAAAGTATGGCCGATGTTCGGTTCAACCATATTACCTTCCACTATGGGAAAAAGTGCATCTTCGAAGATCTTTCCCTGACCGTGGAAGAAAGCCAGATCATGTGTCTGGTCGGTCCTTCCGGCTGCGGCAAGACAACCTTGGTCCGCTGCCTCTTGGGGTTCATCAAACCGGAGACAGGCTCCATTTATGTAGGGGACCGCTGTCTGTTCGACGCGGAAAAAGGTATCGACGTATCTCCGGAGCATCGTCACATCGGGGTGGTATTCCAGGATTATGCGGTGTGGCCCCATATGACCGTGCTGGAAAACGTGCTGTATCCCATGAAGAAGATGCGGCTGCCCAAAGAAGAGATGAAGGAAAGAGCCCATCATGCCCTGGAACAGGTAAGGATGCTGGGATACGAGGAACATCTCCCCAGCCAGCTTTCCGGGGGGCAGCAGCAGCGGGTGGCCATCGCCCGTGCTTTGGTGAGCAGCGATGAAGTGATCGTCATGGACGAACCCATCACCAACCTGGATGCCAAGCTGCGGGAAGAAATGCTCACCGAGATCCGCTTGATCCAGCATGATATCGGGACCACCATCCTGTACATCACCCATGACCAGGAGGCGGCTCTCCAGCTGTGTGACCGGATGGCCATCATGGACCGGGAAGGGAAGCTGTGCCAGATCGGGGAAGATGAGGACATCATCCTGCGGCCGGCCAACCGGTTTGTCTTTGAATTCATCGGGGTATCCAACTTCTTCCCTTTGGTGCGGGAAAATGGACACACCTATCTGGTGGCCGGAGAGAAATTCCTCTATGATGAATGCCCTCCGGAAATCTTTGCCAGCGGCAAGCCCATGGAAATGGGGAGCCGTCTCAACGATATGGTCTTTGACGACCAGTCTCCTATCCGGGGAAAAATCACCCGGAGCGTGTTCCTGGGAAGCGAATACGTGTATTTCATCCAGTTGGGGAACCGGGAGATCCGGATGCAGGTCAATGCCCTGGATGTGATGCAGAACAATAAGGTGGAGGAAGGCCAGGAAGTGGGTTTGCGTTTCCTCCAGCCCCGGTATTATGAAGCCAGAAAGGAGGACCATGATGAATCTGCGTAGAACCCGCCAGGGGACGTCCGATCTGGCGGCACTGGACGGAAAAACCTTCAGCCTGGATAAGGCCATGACGCTGGTCAGCTTCGTCCTGTTGTTCGTCATCGTCTTTATCCCCATTTTCATGATTGTCTACAATGCCTTCTTCTATGAAGGGCATCTGGACATCGAGATGTTCAAGACCGTTGTATTCAGCCAGGATAATATCAGTGCCATGACCCATACTGTCATCATCGGCCTCAGCGTGACGGTGGTGGGGACGATTATCGGTCTTTTCTATGCCTGGCTGCTGGGGCGCAGCGATATCCCCTGCAAGAACCTGATGCGGGGCCTGTTCATGATCCCTTACATGTTCCCACCCTTCTTCGGGGCCATGGCTTGGGATATGCTCCTTTCGGGACGGGGCGGCTATGTGAACACCTGGCTGATGAACACCTTCCACCTGGCGTCGCCGCCGTTCAATATCAATTCCCTGGGCGGCATCATTTTCGTGGAAGTCTCCTATTATTTCCCCTTTGTGTTCATGCAGGTGGTCAGCGCCCTGGAACGGATGGATCCCACCCTGGAAGAAAGTGCCCGGATCGCTGGAGCCAGCCAGGGGACCGTCATCCGGAAAATCACCATCCCACTGGTGACTCCGGCCATTTCCGCAGGGGCCCTGCTGATCCTGATTTCTTCTCTGGCCCATTTCGGGGTGCCGGCCATCCTGGGCTTCTCCAAACAGATTTATACCCTGCCTACGGTAATCTATGCCTACATCGACCGGGCTGGGGGCAGCTTTGAAGGGATCCGCCAAGGCGCGGCACTGTCCATCCTCCTGGTCTTTGTGGTCACCATGGCCCTGATCCTGCAGAAAGTGGTCCTTTCCAGCGGGTCCTATGATATCATCAAAGGCAAGAGCATGCGCCCCACCCTAATCAAGCTCCGGGGAGCCAAATATCCTCTGTTGCTGCTTGCGGTGCTGACTCTGGTCCTCATCGTGCTGGTCCCCCTCATCATGATCTTCCTGGAAGGATTGGTGAAAGCCTATGGGCTGCCGCTGATCCCAGCGAACTTCACCCTGGACAATTTCCACAGCATCATCACCAGCAAACAGACCATGGATGCCATCCAGAATTCCCTGTTCCTGTCCATCAGTGCCGGGGTCCTCTGTATGTTCCTGGGCGTGATGATTGCCTACGTGGTCATCAAAATCAAACCCAAAGGGAAGGAAATCCTGGAAATGCTGTCCGTCCTGCCCTATTCCATCCCTGGGACTGTGCTGGCTATCGGGGTCATCCTCTCCTGGTCCGGCCAATTGGGCATCAGTCTGTATAACACCATCTGGATCATTTTGGTGGCATACATGGCCCGGTACCTGAGCTTCTCTATGAAGAGCGCTTCCGCATCCCTCCAGCAGGTCCACCCGTCCCTGGAAGAAGCGGCCCGTGCCTGTGGAGCGTCTCATACGGAATCCCTGAAAGACATCACCCTGCCTCTGATCCGGCCGGCCATGGTAGCTGGGTTCTTCCTGATTTTCCTGCCCTCCATGCGGGAACTGACCACTTCCATCCTGCTCTATGGACCCTATACCCGGACTCTGGGGGTGCAGATCTTCGCCCTGCGGGACAGCGGACAGATCCCCCAGGCTTCGGCGCTGGCGGCCGTGGCCATCTGCATCATCATCATCTGCAATTTCATCGTTACCCAGATCACCAAAGACAAGAAGGGGGTGTAAAACGTGACTGACCAAATTGTGCTGCGGCACGTGACCAAACGTTTTACCACCAAAAAATTGGGCACCATCACAGCTGTCAATGATTTCAACCTGACCGTCCGGGAAGGGGAATGTTTTTCCTTCCTGGGACCATCGGGCTGCGGCAAAAGTACCACCCTGCGGATGATCGCCGGGTTCGAAGACCTGTCAGAAGGGGAAATCGAACTGTGCGGCCGCCCCGTCTCCGTCAAAGAGAAGAACATCTATGTGCCTCCGGAAGAGCGGGGATTGGGGATGGTGTTCCAGGCCTTCGCTGTCTGGCCCCATATGAATATCTTCGAAAATGTGGCGTTCCCGCTGCAGATCCGGAAGCTGCCCAAGGCGGACATCGTACAGCGGGTGAAAGAGGCCCTGCACCATACCAGCCTGGATGGGATGGAAGAAGTCTATCCCAGCGATCTTTCCGGAGGACAGCAGCAGCGGATCGCCCTGGCCCGGGCCATCGTCACCAATCCTAAGGTCATGCTGCTGGACGAACCTTTGTCCAACCTGGATCCCAAACTCCGGGAAAGCATGCGGTTCGAAATCAAGAGCCTCCAGCAGAAATTCGGCTTCACCATCATTTTCGTGACCCATGACCAGAGCGAAGCCATGGCCATTTCGGACCGGATGATGGTCTGTGATATGGGGAACATCGTCCAGATCGATACCCCAGAAAATCTGTACAACCGGCCGTGCAACCGGTTTGTCCATAGTTTCTTGGGACAATCTACGTTTTTGCACGTTTATTTAAAGGACAATCAAGTCTATGTACGGGGAGATTCAGAACAGACCTTGGATCTTCCCATCCCGGAGAATGTGGACCGGGAGATGGTCATTGCCATCCGGCCCAATGAAATCGACTTGAACCGGACCAAGGGATTCCGAGGAAAGATCGAAAGCCGGATTTTCCTCACCGATTCTACTCAGTATCTGGTCCGCATGGGCGATCAGCTCCTGAAGGTCCAGACTCCCCATCGGATTACTTTTGCCGAAGGAGAAGAATGCCGGGTCAACCTGGTGAAGGTCATGTGGTATCCGGAAGAAGATCCTGGCAAAGAAGAAGAACGGGCCAGGAGACAGTTGGTATGAAAAGAGGGGCTGCTGCGTACGCAACAGCCCCGTCTTTTATTTCTTCTTCCGCCGTCCCTGCCTTTTGGGTATCTGGTTTTCTTCGAAATCTTTGCTGATCACTCCATAGTAGACCTGCATGACCCGGAAGAAAGTATCGATCTCTTCCGGTGTGCATTTTTCTCCGATTTCTCCCAAAGTCTTGGTGATATCGATGATATCGTACATTTTGTGGGCATTGCTGGCACGGGCCCCGGCTTCCGTGGTATAGAGCCGGACCAGCTTGGCATTGTCTGCTTTTTTTTGTTTGCTGACCAGGCCGTTCTGTTCCAGGCGGGTGACAATCTGGGAGATGGCTCCCTTTGTCTTATGCCAGAAATGGGTCAGTTCCGTCACCGTAGTCCCCGGATGGTCATCAATATAGGTCAAGGTGTGGGATTCGATCATGGTCAAGGGCACCCCGGTGCCGTAATCATGGGTGTCATAGATGTAATCATCATAGCGCATGACGAATTCATAGATGATTTGGTGACGGTTGTTCAGGGTCTGGAAAGTGGTGTTGATGAAACTGGGATCTGGAGAAGCGGAATTGAGCTTTTCGTTAATTTCAGAACTATCGTTTTTTAAAAGCATGATAGAACCTCTCTTTAAATAAAAAATAAATGGTTAATACAAAAACAATATTAAGCAAAAACAAACCAAAAGTCAAGGAAAATTCTAGGAAATAAATTGATTAGAATTGTACAACAATAAAAATAGTTTAGAAACTAAACAAAAATCATTGACAGTGTTAGAAAAATCAGATACAATAAAGCCATCAGAAAAGTTTAAATACTAAACTAAAATAAAGAGAGGAAATGAAATCATGGGACATTACGATTTTGACAGGATCATCGACCGGAAGAACACCAGCTGCCTGAAATATGACTTCGGCATGCAGCGGAAGGGACGCACGGATCTTTTGCCTATGTGGGTGGCGGATATGGATTTCGCCCTGCCGGAAGAGATCCTGGAAGACTTCCACAAACGGATCGACCACGGGATCTTCGGTTACACGGATCCGGATGCCGAATATTACGCAGCGCTGGACCGGTGGTTTTCCGTCCATCACGGCTACCACATCCAGCCGGAATGGGTGACCCTGGGCTGCGGAGTGGTCTATGGCTTGGCCACCGGGGTGAAGGCATTCACGGAGCCGGGGGATGCGGTGCTGATCCAGCAGCCGGTGTACTACCCCTTCCGGGAAGTGATAGAAGACAATGGCCGGAAATTCGTCAATAGCCAGCTCCATTATGAAAATGGAAAATATACCATAGACTTCACTGATTTTGAGCAAAAAATCGAAGACAACAATGTAAAAGTATTCTTGCTGTGCAGCCCCCACAACCCGGCAGGACGGGTGTGGTCGGAAGAAGAGCTGACCCGGATGGGGGATATCTGCCTGAAACACGACGTAATCATCATGGATGATGAGATCCACTGCGATTTCGTCTATGCTCCCCACCATTTCACCAGCTTCCTGACTTTGTATGAAAAATACCGGAAGAACTTGGTGCTGTACAATTCTCCCAGCAAGACCTTCAACGTGGCAGGTCTCCAGCCGGCTAATATCATCATCCCGGATGAAGAGCTGCGGAAGCGTTACCGGAAAGCCAATGCCGCCGCCGGCTACAGCCAGGGTAGCATCATGGGCCAGGTGGCAGTGAAGAGCTGCTACACCAAAGGGGATGAATGGGTGAAGGAACTGGTGGAGTACATTGCCGGGAACATCGCCTGGGTCCGGGATTTCGTGAAGGAAAACTTCTCCAAGGCTACCTTTGTAGAACCGGAAGGGACCTACCTGGTGTGGATTGATTTCTCCGGGTATGGGTTCACCGATGAAGAGCTGGAACACCTGGTGGTGGATGAAGCCAAACTGTGGCTGGATTCCGGGAAGATCTTCGGACCGGCTACCGCCCAGTTCGAACGGTTCAACATGGCCTGTCCCCGGTCCACGGTGGAAAAGGCCTTCCATCAGCTGAAAGACGCGTTGGAAAAACACTGCCGGTAAGCCGGGAAGCACACAAAGGAGTTGTTGCATCATGGGAAAAATCTGGAAAACCTATAAATCTTCCTTCCTTTTGCTGGCATCTATGATCATTGGCGGCATCGTCGGGATGTTCTGGGGAGAAGGGGCAGAAATCCTGCAGCCCGTTGCCGATACCTTCCTGAATCTGCTGTACTGTTGTGTGGTCCCGCTGATCTTCTGTTCTCTGACTTCTGCCATTGCCAAGATGGACGACCTGTCCAAGCTGAAGAAAATCATGGGCTATTTCCTGGCGGGGACCTTCATCACGGGCATCATCGCCTGCCTGTTCATGATGATCCCGGCGGTCATCCTGGATCCCGGCAAAGGAGTGGTGCTGGATATGTCCAAGGATGTGACCAATGCTTCCGGCAGCCTGAATGTGCTGGGGATGTTCACCGTAGGGGATTTTCCCAAACTGTTCTCCAAAGCCAATCTGATGGCCCTGATCGTGTTTACTGTCATTTTCTCCATTGCGGTGATCATGGCCGGTGAAAAAGGCAAACCCATCGTCCGGGCCATGGACAGCCTTACCGCCGTCATCGTGAATGTGATCAACATCGTCATGAAACTGGCGCCGCTGGGGTTGGGTTGCTATTTTGCCATCCTGATCGGGAAATACGGCAATGAAGTGATCGGTCCCCTGTCCAAAGGCATCATCCTGTACCTCTTTGTGGTATTGGCGTACTTTGTGGTGTCCCAGACGGTGATGGCCTATCTGGGCGCCGGTATGGAAGGAGTCCGGGCCTGGTGGAAAGGGGCTGCGGCTCCTACCCTGACGGCCCTGGGGACTTGTTCTTCTGCCGCCAGCCTGCCCATCAATCTGCTCCATGCCAAACAGATCGGGATCCCGGATGATGTGGCCGACCTGGCCGTTCCTCTGGGGGCCAACCTCCACAAAGACGGCGCCTGCATCATCCAGATTTTGAAGATTTCCCTCCTGTGCACGGCTTTCGGCATCAACTATGCCACCCCCCGGAACCTGATCATGTCCATTGTAGTGGCCGTCATTGCTTCCATCGTCATGGGTGGTATCCCGGCGGGAGGATATGTGGCAGAAATCTTCATCGTATCGGTTTTCGGATTCCCCACCGTTTCCATTCCCATCATGGTGCTGATCGGGACCATTACCGATGCTCCCGCTACCGCCATCAATGTAACCGGAGATACGGGCCTGGCCATGATCATCGCCCGGCTGGTCCACGGCAAGGACTGGCTGAAACAGGCCGAAGGAAAAAGAATGGCAGCGACCATGGAAGCTACATGAAAAAAAGGAGCTGTTGTGAGCTGCCCCCCAATTGTTAGACCAAAAATCTAACAATTGGGGGGCAGTTTTTTATGGCAAAACACAGCTATGAATTTAAGAAAAAATGGTACTGGAATATTTGAACAGTGACGAAGGGTGTATTTCTATTTCACGTAAATATGGGATGACAAGCAGTAGCCAGCTGCTAAAGTGGGTTGCTGCTTACAAGGCATTTGGTGATAATGGACTGAAGAGATCCCGCTCTCAAAAAATATACTCTTTCAAAGAAAAACTTTCTGGAGACTGCGTTTAGAGGACGAAGCAAAAATGAGAGAGTTGCGAAAATCATCTCCAGTCTCCGAAGATCATTCAAATTGAAAGACCTTCTCTCCTATACTCAAATGCCTAAAGCGACCTATATGTACTGGCAGAAACGGTTTGACCGCGTGAATCCAGACCAGGAAGTAGAGGACAAAATACAGGAAATCCGCAGCCAGCATAAAGATTATGGATATCGGCGCATGACCGGTGACTGGGCTGGAAAAGTCCTGTTCAATACAGGCTTCCTTTGCAGGCAGCATAAAAAAGTAACGAGACAGTAAAAACCATCTCGTTACTAAGGTCTAACTTTTTGGGGTCACATCAGGGGACTGGTTGCTTCCACCGTTTTTTTTTGCACGATTTGTCAGGATTTTTGCCTGTGACAGTAATTTCGGAAAATTCTTCCATGATATACTGGACCTGCTGTGGAATCGGAATTTGGCAGGGAGGAGGAATTGCCATGAGTTCACTGGAAGAAATGCTGCAGGGATATGAAATCCCGGAGGTGGTGAAAATCCGGACCATCTTTGACCGGACACGGCTGGAAAATCCGGAGGAAACTCTGTTGGCACGGCTGCGGGCCAAAAATCTGCCAGTTCTCCCGGGACAGCGGATTGCCATCACAGGGGGAAGCCGGGGAATTGCGGATTATGTGCCTTTGATGCGGGCGGCCGTCCGGTATCTGAAGGAAATGGGTGCCGTGCCTTTTATCGTGCCGGCCATGGGCAGCCACGGGGGTGCAACGGCGGAAGGCCAGGTGGAAGTACTGCGGAATCTGGGGATTACGGAAGAAAGTGTGGGAGCCCCAATCGTTTCCAGTATGGAAGTGGTGGAAATCGCCCGGACGGAACTGGACCTGCCGGTGTACCTGGATAAAAATGCCTGGGAAGCGGATGGTATCCTGCTGTTGAACCGGGTGAAGACCCATACCTCCATTTATGGCCGGTACCAGAGCGGGCTGGTAAAGATGCTGGCCATCGGACTGGCCAAGCATGTGGGAGCCGCCATGACCCACAGCCTGGGTACGGACTACCTGAATGACAACATGGCCCGGGTGGGCCTGACGGCACTGGACCATGCCAAAGTGGTGGGCGGCATTGCCGTCATTGAAAACGGGTATGACCAGCTGGCAGATGTGTATGTGCTGAAAAAAGAAGAAATCAGAGAGGAAGAACCGAAAATTTTGGAACGGGCCAAAGCCATGGTTCCCCGGATCCCTTTTGCACATATGGATGTGCTGATCTGCCGGAAACTGGGAAAGGAAATCTCCGGTACAGGGATGGACCCGGCGGTGGTGGGCCGGCCCATCAACAACCGGCCCAATGTGGGTCCGGATGTAACGGAACTGGGGATCCTGTCTCTCACGGCCAAATCGGAAGGCAACGGGAACGGCATCGGCATGGGAGATTTCATCAGCCGGCGGCTGCGGGATGCCGTGGATGAAAAAATGACGGTGGTGAATGCTTTGACTGGCATGAAGCCCTTTACGGCCCGGATTCCGCCTACCATGGATACGGATGAGCTGGTGTTCAAAGCCTGCATCAAGGCAGCGGGACGGATCGCTCCGGAAGATTTGAAACTGTGCATCATCAACAGCAGCGGGGATCTGCGGCATATCTGGGCCACCAGAGCGCTGGCGGAAAATCTGGATCCTCATAAGGGAGAACTGGCCGGAACGTATCAGAAGGTGCATTTTGATGGGTCCGGAACATTGATGCTGGAAGAATAGAAAAAGGGGGTGTGAATTTTTTCACACCCCCTTTACGTATGGTCCCTGATGAATTTTTTGGGGGACTGGCCCAGTTTGCTGGTGAAGGTGCGGATGAAGTGGGTATAGGTCTGGAACCCTACGGCCTTGCCCACTTCTTTTACTTTGCCCCCTTTTTCCAACAGGGAACAGGCCATCTGGAGCCGGTACATGGTCAGATAGCTGCCGATGGTGAACCCGGTATGTTCCCGGAACACCTTGCACAGCCGGGACTTGCTTACATACAGGTGGGCGGACAGGTCTTCCAGGGAAATCTCTTCCCGGTAGTGGCCGTGGATGTACTGGAGGATCTGCTGGACCAGGCTGTTGTATTCTCCGGAACCGGGCTGCCGGGCAGGTCCTCTTGCCTGCAGGATCCGGGCAATGATCAGGATGAAGTGGAACAGGAGCAGATTTTGCTGGATGTCCTGGCCATAGGCATCCGGAACAGGCTGAAGCAGGGACTCCATCAGACCGCTGATCTGGGCCAGTTCCTGGTGGGTCAGCTGGATGGTCTGTGGGGCGGCCTGGAACAGGGATTTCAGATTCGTCTCCTCCGTGGACAGCCGTTCCAGGACGGAAAGGGGAAACCGGATGGCATACCGGCTGGTGGTTTCGTTGGCACCGCAGAAACCGTGGTGGATTTCAAAGGGGTGGATCAGGAACAGGCTGCCTACATTCAAAGGATACTTCTGTTCCTGGAGAAAAAAATCACCGATATTGTTCAGACTGATGTAAATTTCCAGCTGGTCATGAAGATGGGGACGGGGATTCACATTATGGTCTCCCCAATAGGCATAATAGAGACAGTGTGTCATAATGAGCTTCCTTTTAGCGTAATGGATTCTTTTTTCATGATACGTCAGATGGAAGGATTTGTAAATCAAAGAAAAAGCTGCTGAATCATATCATGATTTTACGCTCGATTGGCAAATCTTCGCCGGATGGACTAAAGGAATTGACGGTAAAATTCTGAATACTCTATGATAACTGGCAGATGGCCCTGCTGATATCCAGCAGGGGTGCCAAAAGGATTTCGTGGAATTTTGCAGAATGCAGAAGGGAGCAGAAAAATGAGTGAGATTACAGTCTGTCTGATCATCGCCGTAGTGACGATGATCCTGTTCATCGGCCGGGTGTTTCCCATGGCCCTGACTTCGGTGCTGTGCGCCCTGGCCATGGGGATCTGTCTGCCCAGTGTGAAGCTGTCCGCCATATACAGCGGCTTCGGGACGGCTCCGGTGTATATGATCGCCGGGATGACCATTGTGGGGGATGCCCTGTTCCAGACAGGGGTGGCCCAGAAAATCGGGATTACTCTGAGCCGGATGAAAATCTTCCAGAATGAACGGGTCTTTACGGTCATGGTGGTTGTGGTGTGCACTCTGATGTCCGCTTTTATGAGTGATTCGGGCTGCATCGCCATGTGGATGCCCATCATTGCAGCAGTGGCAGCCGGGTCCAAGGGAAAGATCCGGTCCAAGATGGTGATCATGCCTGCCGGCATTGCCTGTATCGTAGGGGGCGCTACCACCCTGGTAGGGTCCACCTCCCAGAATACAGCCAACAGCTTCCTGATGCAGGTCCCCGGCTTTGAAGCCGGCATGGGGGTCTTTGACATGACTTCGGTGATGTGGATGGTGGATGCCCTGATGGTCCTGTATTTTGCCACCATTGGCTATACCATCACCAAAAAGACCCTGAAGCCTGGCTCTCCCCATTTCGATGACGGGAATGTGTTCGCCCAGAGTTCGGAAGAACTGGACAATGTGCCCCAGGCGTCCACCCGGAAGCAGGTGATTTCCGTGTTCACCCTGCTGCTGTGCATCCTGGGCTTCATCCTGTGCGGGTTTGCTCCTTTCAACAAGTATCTGAACATCGCCAATGTGGCCCTGATCGGATCCTCCATCCTGTTTGTGACGAAGACCATCGACTACAAAACCACGCTGAAGAACATCAGCTGGGACGTACTGCTGACGGTAGGTTTCATCGCCACCCTGGGGGTGGCCCTGGAGAAGACCGGAGCCGGGAAACTGATTGCGGAACAGACCCTGGCATTCTTTGGCGGAGAGGATGCTTCCCTGAATGTGATTCTTTGCGTCATGTTCGTTTTGGGCAGCTTCCTGACCCTGTTCATGTCCAATGTGGCCGTATCCGCCATGCTGGCCCCCATTTATATCCCTCTGGCCCAGCGGATGGGCCTGAGTCCGGTGCCGTTCATCATCCTGATTGCCATTGCGTCCAATATGGCCATTGCAACGCCCATCGGGACGCCGGTGAACATGCAGATTTTGCCGGCAGGGTATAAATTCAGTGATTATGTGAAAATCGGCGGCCCTCTGTGGCTGATCTTCATGATTGCCGTATGTCTGACCGCCAAGGGTATTCTGTTCTGATGGGAGAGATGAAAAATGGAACTGTATGATGCAGTTGTTGTGGGTGCAGGGGTTGTAGGCTGCGCCATTGCCCGGGAACTGTCCCGGTATGATCTGAAAATCCTGGTACTGGAAAAGGAATTGGACGTGGCTACAGGGAATTCCAGCCGGAATACGGGGATGCTCCATGCAGGATTTACTTACAAACTGGGAACCCTTCGGGCCAAATGTTCCGTGGAAGGGAACCAGGAATTCGACCAGGTGTCCCAGGAACTGGGGGTTCCTTTCAAACGGACCGGGAAACTGGTGGTGGGCTTTACGGACCATGACCGGGAAAATATCCTCCGGTTCAAGGCCAATGGGGAAGCCAATGGTGTCAAAGGCATCCGGATGGTGGATCCGGAAGAAATGCACCGGATCGAACCCAATGCAGGAGGAAATTTTGCCATGTACGTGCCGGCTTCCGGCATCCTGGACCCTATGCAATACACTATTGCCCTGGGGGAAAATGCCTGCAAAAACGGGGCGGAGTTTTCCTTCGGCTCCCGGGTTATCGGCATCGAACCCCTGGACGGAGCCCGGCAGCAGCAGGTGCTGGGCCAGGCGGAAAAGGGCAGAGTATACCAGATTACCACCAACCGGGGGATGGTCTGCAGCCGCTGGGTCATCAACAGTGCCGGTGCCTATGCAGTAAAAATCGGTCAGCTGATGGGATATCCGGCAGTGCCCCAGATCGGGACCAAAGGAGAATACTATGTGCTGGACAAAAAAGCAGGAGCCTTTTTGAAGACACCAGTGTACCCGGCTCCCAACGACCGGGGCGGGTTCGTGACTCACGCCACTCCTACGGTGGATGGGAATATCCTGGTGGGACCGGACTGGTACACCACCACCGGACCGGAAGATTATGCCAACCAGCAGCAGAGCCTGGACCGGCTGTTCCAGGATGGCCGGAAGATGTTCAAAAAGATGGAACGGCAGTACTTTATCCGGAACTTTGTGGGCATCCGCTGGCGGAACTGTGACCCGGTGACCAAGGAACCCCTGGATTTCCGGATCATGGCGGATCCGTCCATTCCCCATACGGTGAGCCTGGTGGGCATCGAATCTCCCGGGGTGACGGCGGCCCTGCCTCTGGCCCGGCGGGTAGTGGACATTTTGGTGGGAGAAACAGAGAATGAAGGAGGCAAAGTCACAAAAAAACAGGACTTTGATCCAATCCGGAAGCCCATCCGCCGCTTTGCCGAAATGAGCCTGGAAGAAAAAGAAGCGGCCATCCGGGAAAACCCTGCTTATGGGCAGGTGTTCTGCCGGTGCGAAAATGTTTCCAAGGCAGAAATCCTCCAGGCCATCCACAATCCTCTGGGGGTCCATACCCTGACCGGCATCAAGAACCGGACCCGGTCCATGATGGGCCGCTGCCAGGGGGGGTACTGCCAGACCCGGATCACCCAGCTGCTGGAACAGGAGTTGGGAACAGCGCCGGAAGATCTCAGGTATCAGCGGGAAGGCGGCTGGCTGTTCACCGGAGAAGTACGGCCGGAAACCAAAGGGGAGGAATGAAGGATGGAAGGAGCCAATGGAATGAAACAGGAACAGAAAATCCGGCAGGCGGATGTGGTGATCATCGGCGGCGGACCGGCCGGGCTTGCGGCTGCTGTTCGGCTCTATGACCAGGGGGTCCGGGACATCCTGATCCTGGAACGGGAGCATCAGCTGGGAGGAATCCTGAAACAGTGCATCCACGACGGGTTTGGACTGACCCGGTTCGGAGAGACTCTCAGCGGGCCAGAATATGCGGACCGGTTCATCCGGGAAGTACAGGACAGGGAAATCCCCTACATTACCGATACCACGGTGATCCAGATTACTCCGGAGCATCGGGTTTATGCCGCCCATGAAACGGGCATGGTGGCGGTCCAGGCCAGAGCCGTGGTGCTGGCCATGGGCTGTCGGGAACGGACCCGGGGGGCTCTGGCCATTCCGGGGACCCGTCCGGCCGGGGTCCTTACGGCCGGTGTGGCCCAGGCCTACATCAATCTCCAGAACCGGATGCCCGGCAAAGAAGTGGTAATCCTGGGATCCGGGGATATCGGCCTGATCATGGCCCGGCGGCTGACCCTGGAAGGGGCTCATGTGAAGGGTGTCTATGAAATCAATCCCATTCCCAGCGGTTTGCCCCGGAACATCGAACAGTGCCTCCATGATTATGATATTCCCCTCTATCTGAGCCATACAGTAACGGATATCCGTGGCCGGGACCGGCTGGAAAGCGTAGTGGTGGCTCAGGTGGATGAACATCTGCGGCCCATTGCCGGGACGGAAGAAGAAATCCCCTGTGATACCCTGATCCTTTCCGTGGGACTGATCCCGGAAAATGAACTGACCCTGGGGGCCGGGGCGGTGCTGGATCCCCATACCCAGGGTGCCCTGGTGGATGAATTCTGCCAGACGACGGTTCCCGGACTGTTTTCTGCCGGCAACGTGCTCCACGTCCATGATCTGGTGGATTTTGTTTCCCTGGAAGCGGAAGGCATGGCGGAGGGAATCCGGCAGTATCTGGAAAATGGACTGCCCGGGGCGGTCATCCCGGTGTGCTGCGGAAAGAATATCGGTCATACGGTTCCTCAGCGGGTCAGTGGACAGAAGGATTTCCGGCTGTCCCTGCGGGTGCGGCAACCTCAGCGGAATGGCTGGCTGACAGTGAAACAGGGCGGGCAGATTCTGGTGCGGAAAAAGATTCCCAACGCACTGCCGGCCAATATGATCGAACTGGAGGTTCCCTGCAGTGGGCTTTCTGCAGAAGGAGAAATCGAGGTGAGCCTGGATGAATAAGGAAATGACCTGCATCGTCTGCCCCAACGGATGCACGCTCAAACTGGATTATGAGATCCGGGAAGGAAAACCGGTGCTGGCTAAGGTGACGGGGAATCTGTGCCCCCGGGGACTGGAATATGCCCGGCAGGAACTGCTGGCGCCCAAACGGACCATTGCCAGTTCCGTGCTGGTGGAAGGGGGAGAACTGCCTTTGGTCAGCGTACGGACCCGGGGTGCCATCCCGAAAGAAAAAATCTTTGCCGTGATGGAAGAAATCCGGAAATGCCGGGTAAAGGCTCCAGTAGCGGCAGGAACGGTGCTGCTGTCCAATGTACT